>JABGVY010000466.1 GCA_018645845.1 Gammaproteobacteria bacterium
CTCATAAAGCGCGACCGCAATGTCATAAAGATACCAGCCAAAGCCGGCATCATCGAAATCGATGAGGTACATTCTGTTCTTTGATTGTTTATCGGTGGATAGGAATAAATTGCCATGATGCAGGTCGGCATGGATCATGCCGAAGACCCCAGGTGTATTGCCTAGCTTGCCGAGTGTCTGGGTCAATTGCTTCTGTGACTTAAGTAGAAGTTGTCGTTGTGCTTCGTCTACAAAAGACGAATCCCAGTAACGTCCCCAGAAGGGGGCGTCGCCAAAAAAACCATCAATATCGAACTTATGACGACGAAAGCTTTCGCTTGGCTGCCACTGCCTTGAATGGTGATGTAATTTTGCCATCAGTTCACCTGCTTGCTCCAACGATGCATAAAGCAATTCACGGTTTTCATCCTTTGCAGTCATTGCCTGTAATGAACTGCCGTCAAGCCACTCAACTAAACCGGCGAATCTGACACCGCCATCTACATTAGCCGGCACATAGAGTTCTCCATGAGTTGTAGGTATGGCATTAGGCAGGGGAAAACCAGCCTCAATGAGTGCGTTGGTCCACTCGTGCTCAGAAACCAATTCTGCAAATGTGTGGTAGCCCGGGCGGTGAATGCGTAAGGCATAATTACCCCCCTGTGTATCCGTTAGCCGATAAACAATGTTTTCAGATTGCGAAGCAAGTGAAATGTCGGCAACAGACAAGGCCCATTTGTCCAGGCAGCCTACAACCTGATCAAGAATTAGCAGCGGATCATCCATTAATCAGTATTCTTTTAGCATCGTTTGAAATGCGCTTAGAAAACGATCTGCATGAGTCTGCTTGAACACAAGCGGTGGACGAAGCTTGATAACATTGTCCTGTGATCCCGCGTTGCTCAGTAGGAACCCTTTGTCTTTCATCAGGTTTGAGACCCGAGCGGCGCCTTGTGCGTCAGCTTCGCCTGCTGCGTTTACCCATTCGATGCCTGCGAATAATCCGCATCCGCGTACCTCGGCGATCGCATCGTGACCTGCAACCAGGTCTTCGAGTTCATTGCGAAGATATTGTCCGACGGCGGCACTGCTTTCTCTGAGGCCTTGTTGTTCGATTTCATCCAGTACGGCGATCCCGGTGGCCGCTTGCAACGGACTTGAAGCAAAGGTATTGAAGTAACGAGATCTTTCTCTAAATGCAGCAATGTTAGCGTCGCTTGAAACCACTGCAGAGAGCGGCATGCCGTTTCCCATGGGTTTTCCCATCGTTACGATGTCAGGTTGGAAGCCCGTTTTCTCATACCCCCACCATTCACCCGATCGACAGTATCCTGCTTGAACTTCATCAGCGATCATTAGCCCTCCTGCTGCATGGACCAGGTCGGTGGCCAACGCCATAAATCGCCCAGGAATATCAGGTAAACCTTCGTTCGCCATAATCGAACACATAAACATTCCTGCAAAAGGGATTTTCTGCTGTTTAAAATCGTCGATGGCAGCTTTTACTTCATCGAGATAAAGCTGACACAGAGATTCGTCGTCCAGGCCGGAAATCAAGGGTCTAAGTTTTTGTGGGTAGGGTATTGCGCGAAAAGCTGAGTCAGTTGAAGTGTTTGCCCGACCAGCGAGAGTCATCTTGATGACCTCAGTGCTGTTGCCGTGATAGGTCGCATCGCTGCAAATAATCCCCCGGCCACCCGTTGCCGCTCTGGCCATGATTAATGCCACCTCGCTCGCCTCGGTGCCTGAACAAGCGAACACAGCTGATTCGATCCCATCGTGGTGTAGCGCCAGGAGTCGCTCCGCATATTCAAGAATGCCTTCGTGAAGATATCGGCTATGCACATTCAATGTCGACATTTGCGTCGACATTGCCTCGACCACTCTTGGGTTCGCATGACCAACGCAGGGCACATTGTTATACATGTCGATATACTCTTTACCCGTCTGGTCGTACAACAGGACACCTTTACCTCGAACTATTTGAACCGGCTGTTCGTAGAACAGCGTTGCGGCACCTAAAAGGCGCTGGCGTTTTTCAATGACGGATTCCATTCTTGGCCTTCCTTTTTGTAAGTTGAAGCGGATACGAGTCAGCCCAAAGTATGAGGGAATTGAGCTAACCTGGCCATTGTCGTCGTTATTCGTGGTATTCGCTGAGTGCCTTTGAGTCGCCCTGCACGACTAATGTGTAGTTTTATGCGCTTCATACGGCTAGTGTGTAGGCATCTGAACTGGTTAAAGCCAGCGGAGATCTGCTGGAGCCCCAGCGGAAGAAAATCTGAGTAGGCTGTCGTGCTCGGGTCTAGCGGCAAACTGAGGAGCATTTCTTGAAAACCGATATTTTGTTAGTCAGCATTCTGCTATTGCTTCCGCTGAAATCACTAAGTACGCAAGAATCGGCCGCCAAGGCCTGGAATGTTAACGCACCGGGCTTCACGGCATCAGCAGCGACTGTTGATCTAGACTTGGACGAAGGCACCTGGATGAGTGTTGATGTTTCCCCTGATGGGCAACACATCGTCTTTGATCTGCTTGGTAATATCTACCTGATTCCAATATCTGGTGGCGATGCGGAATTGCTGGTAGGTGACCATAGCTGGGATATACAACCGCGATTTTCTCCCGATGGACGATACGTCGCCTTCACCTCTGATCGCGACGGCGGTGACAATATCTGGACAATTTCACTGGAAAGCCAACAGCTGGAACAGATCACTTTTGAAGATTTTAGATTACTAAACAACCCGGTGTGGTCCGCCGATGGCCAGTATATTGCCGCGCGCAAACACTTCACTACTTCCAGATCGCTCGGCACGGGCGAAGTCTGGCTCTATCATGCCTCAGGGTTGGCAGACACCAAGGGCGTTCCGATTATCAAGAAGCCGAGCGCTGTCTACCAGAAGGAACTGGGTGAACCGGCATTTTCGCCTGACGGCAAACACCTCTATTACACACAGAATGCGACTGCCGGTGACATGTTCATCTATCACCAGGACACGAACAAACAAGTGTTCAATATTAAGGCGTTCAACCTGACCAACAGGGAAACACGCGTTGTTGCTGGCGGTCCGGGGGGCGCCGTACGCCCAACTCCTTCGCCTGATGGCAAAAGCCTGGCCTATATCAAGCGAGTAGAAAGCGTGAGTAAACTGCATATAAAGGCATTGGATTCCGGCATCGATACGGTCGTTGTGAACGATTTAGATCCTGACATGCAGGAAACGTGGGCTATCAACGGCGTTTATCCTAATATTTCCTGGTTGCCCGATGCCTCGGGCCTTATCTTTTGGGCTGGTGGCAAGATTCGCTCGGTCGATCTTGCTAGTGGGGATATAAAAACCATTCCGTTCAGGGTCCAAGATAGCCGCACGATTTACTCACCGCCCCACAAAAACGTTGATGTATCTCCTGAGCAATTCGAAACGCGCATGGTTCGGTTCGCTAGCCGTTCACCTGTGGGTTCAACAGTGCTGTTCGAGTCACTGGGCAAACTCTGGATCAAGCGTGGCGACGAACAACCGCAGCGACTCACCAAAGATAAAGAAGGATTCGAGTATTCTCCCGTTTGGTCGCCGGATGGACGAACGGTCTACTTCCTGAATTGGCAAGATGACCAGCTGTCGAGTATTCGCAGTGTTGCCAGTCGCGGTGGCAAGTCCAACACTATCAGCACTGAGCCAGGCCACTATTCATCATTAACCGTATCGGCCGACAATCGCTCACTACTGCTGATGAAAAGCAAAGGCAGCGCACTGACCAGCCCGCACTGGGGAGCCAGGCCAGGCATTTATTTGATGACAATCAAGACCGGTGAAATGAGCTTCGTGACAGACCGGGGGTTCAACCCGCACTTTGGCGCAGATGGCAGGCTCTTCATCAACGAAAGAAAACGCTCGACCATTGATCGTGGCAGCGATGACGCAAAAACTCTATTACTGTCCATGAACCGTGCCGGTTTTGATGTTCGCGAGGAAGCATCGAGTGATCTGGCGCGAGTCATGCTGGTGTCCCCTGACGGCCAATACATCGCCCATCAACAGGGTTTCGATGTTCATGTCGCTGCCCGACCAATAACAGGTCGGCCGCTTGATCTTGGCCCTGTAATGACAACTTTGCCTGCCAGGCGGGTAAGTCAATCCGGCGGTCTTTATATGCACTGGTCCAATGACAGCAATTCAATTTCATGGTCAATTGGTCCCGAATACCTGACCGTTGATGTGGCAGATGCACTGTTCGACGATGAAGTGACGCGAAAAGCCGTCAACCTTTCGATGGCGGTCGCAACGTCAAAGCCGCAAGGAATTACCGCTATCACTAACGCTCGCCTTATCACTATGAATGACGATCGGCAGGTTATCGATAACGCCACTATACTCATCGAGAACAACAGAATTCTATCGGTGGGTACTGACCTGGCCATTCCTCGAGATGCAAAGATCTTCGACGCGCGAGGCAAGACAATCATGCCAGGGATGATCGATGCCCACGCCCACGGACCCTATGGGCGCGGTAATGTCATCCCGGAACAGAACTATAATGCCCTGGCGCATCTGGCTCTGGGTGTCACCACGGTACACAACCCTTCCAGCAGCGCCGCGCAAGTTTTTGCCGCGGCTGAATATCAACGGGCAGGTAAGATTCTGGCGCCCAGAATTTTTTCAACAGGTAATATCGTTTACGGAGCAAAAAGCGTGGGCTTTGCACCCGTGTCCAACATCGAAGACGCATTACGGCATATTCGTCGACTGAAGGCCCAGGGGGCGATTAGCATCAAGAATTACAATCAACCTCGCCGCGAGCAACGGCAGCAGGTGATTGAAGCGGCGCGCCAGGAAGGCATGCTTGTAGTTGCGGAAGGCGGGTCGCTCTATCACATGGATATGAACCTTATTGCAGATGGCTCGACCGGTGTCGAGCACAACGTACCTGCACTGAACCTTTACAACGATGTCATACAGTTCTGGAGCGCGTCACAAACGGGGTATACGCCGACTCTGGTTGTGGTTTACGGCGGGCTTACCTCGGAGGACCGCCATTACGCCGAGACCGATGTCTGGAAGCATCCGATCCTGTCAAAGTTTGTTCCACCCACTGTCCTGCAGCCAAGATCAGTAAGACGCATTAAGGCCCCGGAGCGAGATTACCGTGATGATGATGCGGCGCGAGCAGCCAAACGTCTTCTGGAAGCCGGCGTCGTGGTGAACACGGGCGCGCACGGGCAACGCGAGGGGCTAGCAACTCATTGGGAGATGTGGAGCTTTGCAGTGGGCGGCATGGATGCTATGCAGGTCCTGTCGCTCGCAACCATTAATCCAGCCGAGTACCTGGGCATGGCAAGTGATCTTGGCTCAATTGAGGTTGGCAAACTTGCCGATCTTGTGATCATGAACAGCAACCCCTTGGAAAATATTCGTATGACCGACGATATCAGTCATGTCATGTTGAACGGTCGACTTTACCGTGCGCAAGACCTCTCGGAGGAACTAACCGGGAACGATCAGCTTGAGCCTTTTTGGTTTTCCGAAGAACGCAAGTCACAGCTCAGCGCTAAAAATGAATAGGGTACTGACGGCTAGACTTGAAGTTATCGCCTAAGCTTTTTTTTGTCGGTACCAAGTTAGTATCGGCAATTAAGTTTGCTAGATGGAGAGGACACAGCCGGTTATACAGAAAAAATTTGCCAACTACAGATTGAGTACCCCTTTGGCAATGACATTTCGCTGAATCTCGTTAGAGCCGCCATAAATCGTCGAGGCTCGGCCGAAGTTGTGATCGCTAACGGCAGTCACCGAATATTCGGGTCCGATGCACGCACTATTGTTTTCGCCGCGAATCTGACGAACATCGAAAGGCATCGCGTAATAAGCAACGGCTTTCACTCTAAGCTCTTCTAGTATCTGCTGAAGCTCAGAGCCAAGAATTTTTAGCGCCGACGCCTCGGCGCCCACCGTTTTGCCATTCGACATTGCGTTCAATATCTTTGATTCGATGCCAGCGAGCGCCTCGAGTTTAATTTCACCCAGATTGATCTGGCGAACAAAGTCATTATCCTGCGCCAATGTTTGGCCAGTATTATCAGATTCCTGAAGGGAGATTTCTCGCAGTGCTTCGACGGCTCTTCTTGACCTGGCAACACCGGCGATGCCCGCGCGCTCATGGCCTAATAGGAACTTGGCGTAGGTCCAGCCTCTGTTTTCCTCGCCGATGCGATTGCCGACAGGGACCTGGACATCGGTGAAGTACACCTCGTTTAAATGGTGCAATCCGTCTATAGAGACAATGGGTTTGACTTCGATTCCTGGAGAATTCATATCGATTAATAAAAACGAGATGCCTTGCTGCGGTTTGCACTCTTTATCCGTCCTAACTAACGCGAAAATCCAGTCAGCCTTGTGCGCATTGGTGGTCCAGATTTTTTGGCCATTTACGATGTAGTTATCGCCATCTTGCACTGCGCTGGTTTTTAGTGATGCTAAATCGGAACCGCTTCCAGGCTCGGAGTATCCCTGACACCACCATAAGCTGCCGTCCATAATGCCTGGAAGGTGCTGTTTCTTTTGCTCATCTGTGCCAAAAGTATAGATAACCGGCCCCACCATGCCGATACTAAAAGGCATGATCATTGGCGCCCCCGCCAGCGCATTCTCTTCATTAAAAATATGTTGCTGCATCAGGTTCCAACCGGTGCCGCCGTATTCTTTTGGCCAGCTAGGGGCTATCCAGTTCTGATCGAAAAGGGCTTTGTGCCACTCTTGTCCTATCGCTTTAGGTATTCCGAAGCCCAAAGC
>JABGVY010000219.1 GCA_018645845.1 Gammaproteobacteria bacterium
ACCCAGTTGTGTGTTTATCACAAAGATGAAAAAGTCGTCGACCTATGGGCATCGCAAGACGATGGTTTCTCGCCAGATTCGCTGATCAATATTTTTAGTAGCGGCAAAAGTCTTGAAACCATCGCTATGGCGTCACTTGTTGGTCAGGGCCTACTGAATTACGCAGCCAAAATCACAGACTACTGGCCTGAATTTGGCCAAAACGGCAAACAGGATTTAACCGTTGCGGAACTGATGCGTCATGAGGCCGGACTGGCGGCCTTCGACAGCACTTTAGATACTCAAGATTTGCTGACCGAAAACATCAAACAAAACAAAGTGGGCAAAATCATTGAACAACACGCTCAAAAATATCGCCCTAATGGTGGCAGCAGACGGGAATATCATGCCATTACCAGAGGCTGGATAATCAATGAAGTATTCCGTCGCGTCGAACCTGCCGGTCGAACAATTGGCGAGTACCTGCGTGAGAATATCGGCACACCTCTTGGTGTTGATGCGATCGTTGGTGTCAGACAAGACGAATTGAATCGCCGCGCACCTGTTATTCCACTAGGTTTTAAATTCATGTTCTGGGACAGCCTAAAACCCAAATTCTTAGGGCGACGCATGGAATTAAACTTCTTACAATTGGTCGCAAAATTCATTCGTTTAGTGCCCATGGCCCGCGACAGCACAACCCGGGGTACTCCTGCGCCCCTTAAGGGTATGCAGGGCATCCAATTCTTCAACGAGCCTGCGCTGGCCATGGGTGAGACGCCATCGGCGAACACGCATTCGAATGCCCGAAGCATGGCCAAAATTGCCGCCATGATGTCCTCCGGCGGCAAATTCGGGAATCAGGAATTCTTAACCGAAGCAGGCTGGGCCGCTCTGCATAGTGAACCCGTTAAAGCCACTATGGGCATGGGCCGTACTATTTTTACCCAGGGCGGGATAGCTCAATTCACGCCGTGTGATGCCGATAGCAACAAACTGGATAAGGCATTTAACACCGGCCGCGAGGGATTTTACGGATGGATGGGCCTTGGGGGTTCCATTCTTCAGTGGCATCCGGCACATAGAATTGGTTTCGGCTACGTACCAACGTCCTTAAACGTCGCCGACATCGTTAATGAGCGTGGTAAGGCCTATCAAGCTGAAGTACTAGGTTGCATCGACCGATTGAATGACTAGCTGGCCTGTTTTCCGACACTCTAACGACTGACCCAATCAAGATGTGTCTATCTGACGGCAAAAAAAAGACCCGGCTATAGGTACCAGATCAACTCAAACTTAATAAAATCTTCATCCTGCAAAAATGCCAGGTCAGCATTAGGGTCAGTTTGCACCTCTAGAAGGCCTAAAAAACCCATAGGGATATTTCGTGTATTGTTGATAACCGAAGCTTCCACAGTAAGTTTTAGACGTTCGCCCAGACGGCTGCTGGCTTCAAAGGTTGTAATATATTCATGAGAAGCCCGGTCAATCAGCGCAACCAGCAGAGCGGTCGTATTTGCGGCATCATTAAATGCGTAGCGTAATCCTAAAGCAATATCATCTTGCCCTAATGCCGGGCCTTCTGCGCCACGCTCATCAAAAAGGTACTCTGCGATCACGCCCAGATCGCCTCTGCCTCCCGCGAAACCGACAAATGTCTTCTCGAAACCGGCCGTGGCCGCGGCAAAGCGATTACCCTGGCCGCTTCTGCTAATTGCTTCTAACTTGAATGCCCAGTCACCCAAAAATAATTGCGCATCCAGTCCCGTTTGCTCGATGACGTCGTAATAAGGTATCAGAATCACTGACGTTGGTAAGTTATTCTGTACGACGAATTGGGGCACCAGCCTCGGCTCACGACTTGTACCGGAGAAGTGAGAAACACCGAGCTCCAATTCGCCGATGCTTTGCACCCAACGAACAGCAAAGTCACTGCGCCGCGCTTCTGCGCTTGACTCATACTCTGCATGGTCTGTTGATATTTCGAAAGGATAAGCCGGTCGACCTTCCGGGCCAGAGAATTTTCGTTCACGAAACCCGATAAGCCAATAAAGGTCAAACACGCCCCAGTCGCGGAGCAGAGACAAATTAATCATCGGCTGACCCAGCTTTTCTTCACCATCCGGGTTTTCCACGATATCCGTTTGATTAATGATGTCGACCAGATGTTGCGATTCGGTTACTCCCCAGAACACCTTTCGTATACCACTGCGCAGTTCATAATTATCTGCTACATGGACCCAGGTTAACTCACGAATATCGAAGTGCGTCCGCTCGTCATCCTGTGCATCGATTCGGGCGAAGGGAACAAAGGCAAAAATATCATCACCATCGTTCCAGGTCTGATAATACTCAGCCTGGAAGCTCATGGCGGTATGGAATCGCTCAAGGTTCTGCAGTCCAGGGTCGCGGAATACACGAGACTCAAAGCCAACTTCAGAAGACCAACGCCCGTTGGATTTATCCTTCGTTATAAGCGGTGGTTCATTGACAGCTAGACTGGCTAAATTGTACTCACCGTTCTTTATGCCGCTCGTTGAAAGTTCTCGGCTGTCAGACGGAGGCGCACGGACACCAGCATCCGTGGTATCACCAATTGTTGTCAGCGCTATATTTCGTCCGTCGGGCACCACATTGGGTTCGTTCGGTGTTATGTGAACGGAAGTTAGCGCTGTAGGCTGACCCTCAGTACGTAATATCCAAAGGGCCGAGAGATCAACTTCGCCTAACTGCATTTTGCGTGCGTTTGTTGGGTCATTCATCGGCCCGACGAGGACCCGATAAAGCGTACGCCCGTCGATGAGGAATTCTTTGACCTTAACCTGCTCGAAATGATCACCTAATTGCGCCTCAAGTTGCTCTGCATTTTCCTGGTCGTCGAAGCTGCCCGCAACACCCCAGGAAGTTGCACCGTTGATGCTTGGTTTTATCGTACTATCTGCCTGAATTTCTGTATCCGCTGCTATATCTTTAGCTGTGCGGAGCACTTGTTCTTGGGCCAGGCCGTCATTAAATGTCACCGACCAAATCCCATTTATGCCGAGCCTTTCCAGGGAAGGC
>JABGVY010000179.1 GCA_018645845.1 Gammaproteobacteria bacterium
CTTCGGTAAGGAAACCAAAGGTAAGCGCAGGCTCGTGATTACACCGCAAGACAAGAGTGAATTGCCGGAAGGTTCAGATCACTACGAGGTGCTGATTCCGAAGTGGCGTCACATGACGGTATTTGAGGGTGAGCACGTAGAGAAAGGTGAAGTTGTATCTGACGGACCCGAGAATCCGCATGACATTCTCAGGCTCAAGGGTGTTGCGGCGCTTGCTAACTACATCGTTAAGGAAATTCAGGACGTTTACCGTCTGCAGGGTGTAGGTATCAACGACAAGCATATTGAAGTGATTGTTTGCCAGATGCTCAGGAAGGTAGAGATCACGACGCCTGGTGATTCGGTCATGATCAAGGGTGAACAGGTTGAATATAACCGCTTCCTTGAAGCGAACGATGGTCTTCGGGCGGACGGTAAGGTTGAGGTTAAGGGTCAGCGAGTGTTGCTGGGTATTACCAAGGCTGCCCTGGCAACAGAATCCTTTATCTCAGCAGCTTCGTTTCAGGAAACCACGAGGGTACTCACGGAAGCAGCCGTTACTGGCAAGCGTGACCACCTGCGTGGATTGAAGGAAAACGTAATTGTTGGGCGTTTGATTCCGGCTGGTACTGGTCTGAAATACCATGCGGATCGAAAGAAGCAGCGTGAATCTGGTGAAGACGGAGGCACGGTTAGTGCCAGTGAAGTAGAACAGGCGCTTGCAGAAGCATTGAACTCCAGCGAGGTGAGCTAAAGCCGCGTTCGGGGTCGGAGTAACACTTTACTCCGACCTCCGTTACGCCTAGAATGCGCCCCTCGCGGAATCAGCCCAAGTGCTGGTTTTCGGAAAATTGACAGGAGAATACAGAGTTATGGCCAGAATCAACCAATTGGTTCGAAAGCCAAGAAAGCGCAAGATCGTCAAGAGCGACGTACCCGCGCTGCAAGCCAGCCCCCAGAAAAGGGGTGTTTGTACACGTGTGTATACGACCACGCCAAAAAAACCGAACTCGGCTTTGCGTAAAGTCTGCCGCGTTAGGTTGACCAATGGTTTTGAGGTGACATCGTACATCGGTGGTGAGGGCCATAACCTGCAGGAACATTCAGTTGTTCTAATCAGGGGTGGTCGGGTGAAAGATTTGCCGGGTGTTCGATATCACACCGTTCGTGGAACGCTGGATACCACTGGCGTGAGCGACCGAATGCAAGGCCGGTCCAAGTACGGCACAAAGAAACCGAAAAGCTAGACCAGCCGTCATCTCGACTGCAGGAGCGCTTCCAAAGTTGCATCATGTGGAATGTAAGCGCTTTATTGGCTAGACCTCAGTTTTTGTAGAAAGAAAAGTACAGACCCTCCAGCTAACATTGGCGGATCAACAATGAGAGTGCCCCGGCTAACGCTTGGGGTCTAAAAGTTTCTAAACTTTTCGATGAAAAGTTGAAGGAAACTCTAACAGTAAGGCCGGACGTTGTGTCCGATTAACCTGAAGAGGAAGTAACCATGCCTAGAAGAAGAGTCACGCCGAAAAGGGACATTCTCCCTGATCCGAAGTACGGAAACATCACCCTTGCTAAATTTATGAACCATGTAATGGTTAGCGGCAAGAAATCTGTTGCAGAAAAGATTGTTTATGGTGCGCTGGATCGCGTTAAAGAGCGTGGTGCAGGAGACCCCATTGAGGTTTTTGACGCAGCATTGGAAGCGATCGCTCCCTCTGTTGAGGTGAAATCTCGACGAGTTGGTGGTGCAACCTACCAGGTTCCCGTCGAAGTAAGGCCTTCCCGTCGCAATGCGCTAGCCATGAGATGGCTTGTCGATTCGGCTCGAAAGCGTGGCGAAAAATCCATGTCTCAGCGACTGGCTGGCGAACTGATGGAAGCGGCTGAAGGCCGTGGCTCCGCTGTTCGAAAGCGTGAAGATACGCACAGAATGGCAGAAGCGAACAGGGCTTTCGCTCACTATCGATTCTAGCGACTACCTCTTAGCGGAGTTACCGTGCCTAGAGAAACACCCATCAACCGATATCGCAATATCGGCATTGTCGCGCACGTTGACGCTGGTAAAACAACGACAACAGAGCGCGTACTATTCTACACCGGGCTTTCCCACAAAATAGGGGAAGTCCACGACGGTGCAGCAACAATGGACTGGATGGCGCAGGAGCAGGAGCGTGGTATTACGATCACGTCTGCTGCAACCACGACATTCTGGCAGGGCACGCAAGGTCAGTTCGACCAGCACAGAATTAACATCATCGATACGCCAGGCCACGTCGACTTCACGATTGAGGTAGAGCGATCTTTGCGGGTCCTTGATGGCGCGGTCGTTGTGTTTTGTGGCACCTCGGGGGTAGAGCCTCAGTCGGAAACAGTCTGGCGTCAGGCTAATAAATACGAAGTGCCGCGGCTTGTATTCATCAATAAAATGGATCGCGCTGGAGCAGACTTCCTGCGGGTTGTAGATCAGATTGAACAGCGTTTGGGATCCACGCCGGTATGTCTGCAGCTTGCCATCGGTGCCGAAGAACATTTTAAGGGGGTCATCGATCTCCTAAAAATGAAAGCAATCTACTGGAACGAAGATGATCTGGGGCTGACATTTGAAGAGGCGGACATTCCGGAAGATCTGCTTGCTCAGGCCGAAGAGTATCGTGAAAAACTCATCGAGGCCGCCGCCGAATCCAGTGACGAACTGACGGAAAAATACCTGGAAGGTGGCGAGCTCACTAACGAGGAAATCAAGCAAGGTATCCGGCAACGCACCATTGCTAACGAGATTGTCCCGGCACTCTGTGGTTCGGCCTTTAAGAACAAAGGTGTTCAGACAATGCTGGATGCAGTCGTTGAATATTTGCCAGCGCCGGATGAAGTAAAGGCCATTAAAGGCTTTCTTGGAGATACCGAAGAAGAAGCAGAAAGGCCTGCGGATGACGGTCAGCCATTTGCGGCATTGGCTTTCAAGATCGCAACGGATCCCTTCGTTGGCGCGTTGACTTTTTTTCGGGTCTATTCAGGAGTACTGCAATCAGGCGATTCCGTATGGAACCCGGTCAAGGCTAAGAAGGAGCGTATCGGGCGAATGGTCCAGATGCACTCCAATGACAGAAAAGAGATCAAGGAAGTCCGGGCTGGAGATATCGCTGCAGCCATCGGCCTTAAACTGGCAACCACGGGCGACACCCTTTGTGATCAGGGTAAGGCGATTACCCTTGAACGGATGGAGTTTCCTGCCCCGGTGATTCATGTAGCAGTAGAGCCCAGGACTCAGGCAGACCAGGAAAAAATGAGCGTCGCACTGGGTAAGCTCGCAGCTGAAGACCCATCCTTCAGTGTTCACACCGACCAGGAAAGTGGCCAGACCATTATTGGTGGCATGGGTGAACTGCACCTGGATATCATTGTTGATCGAATGAAGCGCGAGTTCGGTGTTGAGGCAAACATTGGCAAGCCGCAGGTTGCCTACCGGGAAACAATTCGCGAGACCGTTAACTCAGAAGGCAAGTTTATTCGGCAAACCGGTGGGCGGGGACAATACGGTCATGTCTGGATCAAGATCGAACCGATTGAAGGTGATGGCTATGAGTTTGTTGATGCGATTGTTGGCGGTGTCGTGCCCCGGGAATACATTAGCGCGGTGGACAAGGGGATTCAGGATCAGTTGTCGAATGGAGTTTTGGCTGGTTACCCACTTCAGGGAGTGAGAGCGACGTTGTACGACGGCTCTTATCATGACGTTGATTCCAGCGAGGTTGCTTTTAAAGTAGCGGGGTCCATGGCCATGCGGGCTGGTGGATTGGATGCGAGACCTGTCCTGCTCGAGCCGGTAATGAATGTTGAAGTGGTCACACCGGAAGAGTACTACGGCGATGTTGTTGGTGACCTGAATCGTCGCCGCGGCATTGTCCAGGGTATGGAAGATGTCCCGGCGGGTAAGGCTGTGAGGACCGAAGTACCGCTAGCGGAAATGTTTGGTTACGCGACAGACATGAGATCTGCAACGCAGGGTAGAGCCAATTTTTCCATGGAATTTTCAAAGTACAGTGAAGTACCCGACAGTATTGCAGAATCGGTGATCAGCCGAAATGGCTAACTGCTGGTAATGAAAGAGATGCCAAACTTCATCATTGGCGTAGTAGCAGGCTGAAGTTTAATGGTGGGAGGAGTTAGTTGGTACTAACTTCATGTTTAAAGTTTGCGGTCATGGCGACACTCGTACAGGCTGCTTTTCCAAGTGAGATAGAGGTAAAAATGTCCAAAGAAAAATTTGAGCGGACGAAGCCGCACTTAAATGTAGGAACCATTGGTCACGTTGACCATGGTAAGACGACGCTGACAGCGGCGATCACTATGGTCTGTGCAGATACATGGGGAGGCGAGTTCCAGGCGTTTGATGCAATTGATAATGCGCCGGAAGAAAGAGAGCGTGGTATCACGATTTCGACGTCACACGTTGAATATGATTCGCCCAGTCGTCACTACGCGCATGTAGACTGTCCTGGCCACGCTGATTATGTGAAGAACATGATCACGGGTGCGGCGCAGATGGATGGCGCTATCCTGGTTTGTTCGGCAGCTGATGGTCCGATGCCGCAGACCCGAGAGCACATTTTGCTGTCGAAGCAGGTAGGAGTTCCTTATATCATTGTGTTCCTGAACAAAGCGGACATGGTTGATGACGAAGAATTGGTAGAGCTGGTTGAAATGGAAGTACGAGAGTTACTTGACCAGTACGATTTTCCGGGTGACGACACGCCGATTGTTATCGGCAGTGCGCTGAAAGCGCTGGAAGGTGACGATTCAGAGATTGGTAAGCCGTCGATTGTTAAGCTGGTGGAGACTCTGGATTCTTATATTCCAGAGCCTACTCGAGACGTTGACCGACCATTTTTGATGCCGATTGAAGACGTATTTTCGATCTCAGGTCGTGGCACCGTTGTCACGGGTCGAATTGGTCGCGGCATTGTAAAGGTTGGCGCGGAGCTTGAGATTGTTGGTATCCAGGACACGCAGAAGACGACTTGTACGGGTGTAGAGATGTTTCGCAAGCTGCTTGACGAAGGTCGTGCAGGTGAGAACGTAGGTGTTTTGCTTCGTGGTACGAAGCGAGAAGAAGTAGAGCGCGGCCAGGTACTGGCAGCGCCGGGTTCAATCACCCCGCATACGCAATTTGAAGGTGAGGTTTACGTCTTGTCGAAAGATGAAGGTGGTCGTCATACGCCATTCTTCAAAGGCTACAAGCCGCAGTTCTTTTTTGAGACGACAGATGTCACAGGATCGTGTGAGTTACCGGAAGGCACCGAGATGGTGATGCCTGGTGATAATGTGACCATGGCCGTTGAATTGATTGCGCCGATCGCGATGGAAGAAGGGCAGCGTTTTGCTATTCGAGAAGGCGGCCGGACAGTTGGTGCAGGTGTTGTAACGAAGATTAGTGAATAGCAC
>JABGVY010000135.1 GCA_018645845.1 Gammaproteobacteria bacterium
CATAACTTCTCGCAGCTTACCTTCGAGCTCAAGCTTCGCTACGGCTACTTCTCTTAGTGCTCTGTCCGTTAGCTCATAAAGCAGGATGGGGTAGGCTTCGAGCTGGCCCGCAATCCAGGGGCTTAAGGTCACAAGTTGTACCGCTTTGAATAACGCATCTGGGTTTTCGTCCAGAAAAACGAGGTAGGTTGAGCGGCGAAGAACAGACCGGACAATAGGCAACATTCGAGTCATTGCAACCTCTGGTGCAGCAGACTCCCCAATCAACATAAGCAGCCGCGGCATCAACTCATCAAGGCAGGCGATAACACCATCATCAAGTTGTAGCCTTCGGACTTCCAGCCTCAGCTCCTCAACATGCTGGTTGGCAGGAGATTTCCATCTGTTAAGCCACACTTCCTCAATATCCTGATGAGGCGATGTTCCCCTGGTCGATACCAATTGAGCAAATAATTGAGAGACCCTTGTACGATGAGCCTCCAGCGCAACCAGGTAGCAATCGTAGTCGTCGTATCCCATCGCGTCAGCAAGGCGACCTTGACTGACTTCGTCGCCAGGCAACAGGTGCGTCTGCCGATCAAATTCAGCCTGGACAACATGCTCACTATTCCTCAGAAAAACATAAGCCTCCTTGAGCGCCGATACTTCTTCGACCGGGAGAAACTCTTTCTCGACAAGCGATTCCAGCACCTGAATGAGTTCCGGTTTTTGCAGTTCGGGGTGCTTTCCGCCCCAGATCAGCTGATGTGCCTGGGCGATGAACTCGATCTCCCTAATCCCCCCAGGACCAAGTTTCAGGTCATGGCTCATCTCATTGAGTTCAATCTGCCTGGTAATCAGGCCCTTCATTTCACGCAAAGACTGGACCGCACCATAGTCCTGGTGCCGACGGTAGACAAAGGGCCTCAACCAGCTGAGAAAATCGCGCCCGCCCTCGAGATCACCTGCAATTGCCCTGGCCTTGATAAATGCATATCGCTCCCAATCTCGACCCTGTTCCAGGTAGTATTTTTCCATAGCCGCCCGGTGGACGACGAGCGGACCACTGCCACCATAAGGTCGCAGGCGCATATCGACTCGAAATACATTATCAATTGATCCGGCATCATCCAGGTAACTAATCAGCTGCCTTGCTAAGCCAATGAAAAATTCCTGGAAGCTAATTGTTTGCTCACGCCCATTTTGTTCGAAACGGAGGCTGCCCTGATGGGTATAGAAAAAAATCAGGTCGATGTCGCTGGAAAGGTTGAGCTCATAGGCTCCTAACTTACCCATTCCAAGAACGATCAGTTGCTCAGGTAGACCATTGGGAGACAGGGGCTGGCCATAACGCCTAACGGCCACCTGATAACAATTATCAAGGGCTGTTTTTACACAAAAATCCGCCAGGTGAGATAGCTCAGCCGTAGTTTGGAAAAGATCAGCTTTTCGGGTTAGGTCTCGAAAAATGATACGTATCATTTCCCGGCGGCGCAGCAACCTTAATGCAGAGCGCACATCTTCTGAACCCTCTGATATAAAGCGCCGGTAGCGATCATTGAGTTCGGCTTGCGAAAGCGCATCATCGCACGAGTATAGCGTCGCCAAATAATCCGGGGTCTGTTCAAGCAGCTCTTGGAAAAACGGGCTTAAGCGCGCAATGCGCGACACTTCCGTTTTGAGTACATCGTCTTCTATTACGTTCAACACTGGTTTCAACATTCATTTCAACACTCATTGCAACACTCATTGCAACACTCATTGCGACAAGAGATACCCCACCACAAGCCCCGCCGCCGGCGGCTTACTCTGCGCCGGAGAAGGGAGCGACCCTCAGGACCTCTGCGATCGTTGTTTCCCCGGCCGCGACTTTCATCGCTCCGCTCAGCCTGAGTGTTTTCATACCTTCTTTCATAGCGGCCATACGCAGCTTGCCAATGTTGACACTTTCCCCAACGATGGCCTTGATGGTATCCGTCATTGGCAGTAGCTCATAAATGCCTTGCCGTCCCATGTAACCGGTATCGCGACAATCGAGACAACCCACCGGATGATACATCCGATCCGGCATCCTCATTTTCCAGGGGGTCGTTACTACCTTCCAGCCATCAGGGTCGGGATCGCCCTCATTCTTGCAGTTGCTACAGAGAGTACGAACCAGCCTTTGCGCCATAACGCCCAGGACGGTTGCCTTGATCAGGTACGGCGCGACACCAAGCTCCAATAGCCTGGTCACTGCGGATGGTGCATCATTGGTGTGAAGCGTTGAAATTACCAGGTGGCCGGTCAACGCGGCCTGAATTGCCATCTCGGCGGTCTCAAGATCTCGAATCTCGCCAACCATGATGATGTCCGGATCCTGCCGCAGCAATGCTCGCACACCATCGGCAAAACTCAGGTCGATATTGTGGTGGACCTGCATCTGGTTGAAGCTCGGCTCCACCATTTCAATTGGGTCCTCAATGGTGCAAACATTTACCTCCGGCGTCGCCAGGTGCTTCAGACTGGTATACAGGGTTGTTGTTTTACCCGACCCCGTCGGCCCGGTAACGAGCACAATTCCGTTCGGGTTATCACACATCTGTTCCCAACGACCAAAATCGTCATTGGCCAAACCCAGCTGCGCAAACGATTTGAGCAGTATGTCTGGATCAAAGATTCGCATTACCATCTTTTCGCCATGCGCCGTCGGTAGGGTCGAGAGACGAAGTTCCACCTCATGCTGGTCGACAGTTTTTGTTTTCAACCGCCCATCCTGTGGCCTTCGTTTCTCGGCCACGTCCATTCGTCCCAACGTTTTAAGTCGACTGACGACCGCCGTCATCACAGGCGCTGGTAATTCGTAAACGAGATGCAGAACACCGTCGATGCGAAACCTGACGCGCCCTTTGTCCCGTCTTGGTTCCAGATGAATATCACTGGCGCGCTGAGTAAACGCATAGTTCAGCAGCCAATCCACGATGTTGACGATATGCGCATCGTTCGCCTCCATCTGCTCGACCTGGCCGAGTTCAAGCATCTGCTCCAGATTGGACAACGTGCTCGTATTTAGTCCTGCGGCATTCGCTTTATTAACCGACCTTGCCATGGTGTAAAATTCAGTCGTACAGCGCCTGATATCTGCCGGGTTAGCAATAACCCGGGTCAGTATCTTACCGGGCAGCGACTGCTCAATTGTTTCTTCCCAGGCATGCAGATACGGCTGCGCACTCGCAATTACAACCTCATCTTCCTTTACATCAAGGGCCAGGATCTGATGTCTTTGTGCGAATTCGTAGGACATGATTCTGGTGACGACAATTGAATCGATCTTCAGTGGATCGATCCTGACGTATTGCTGCTGGGCTTTTTCAGCCAGCCATATGGTCAGGGATTCAAGGTCAAGGGAGCGACCTGGCTGGTTCTGATCGTCAAGCATCTCCTCTGCGATCAGCTCCACAGGATTCCAGTTTAACTGTTCCTTACGACGCGTCTTCAAGCTGAGTTGCTCAGAATCATCCCGACTGAGTCGCCCATCCGCAACCAGATCGTCCGCCACGGTTCGAAGACTCAGCGATATGTCAGGCTTTCTCGCACTTGATTCCTGAAAACTCACGGCTGGCCTCACTCAATATTGAAGCGAATACTTTACACCTTTTCTATAGCCTTTTCCCAAGATCGCCACGTGCTACACTGCTTCGATGACAAGATCTGGACCACTTTTAAAGGACATGGTGCGGCGCCTGGTCGGCACCCCGTCCGTCAGCTCAACACAACAAGAGTTTGATCAATCCAACAGCGACGTTATTCACCTACTGGCTAACTGGCTGGAACCACTGGGCTTCCAGATTGAGATCATTCCAATCAAGGGTAAAGCGGGAAAATCAAACCTGATCGCTCGATTCGGTGAGGGGAGCAATGGTCTGGTGCTCAGCGGACATTCAGATACCGTACCGTTCGACGAACACCTCTGGCAATCAGATCCCTTTTCCATTACTGAGCAGGATGATAAATGGCACGGACTGGGGAGCTGCGATATGAAAAGCTTCTTCGCGATCGCTATAGAGGCTGCGATACCATTTTTGCAAGGCTCACTCGCACGGCCACTCATCATTATGGCCACCGCCGATGAAGAATCATCGATGTGTGGTGCAAAACAGTTGATTAGAGCGAACGTAGCAGATGCTGGTTTCGCCATTATTGGCGAACCTACTGATTTGAAGCCTATCATTCGGCACAAGGGCATTATGATGCTCAACCTTCGAGTTGAGGGTACATCGGGACATTCTTCTGATCCAGCACTTGGCAACAACGCTATTGAAGGCATGCATCGCGCGGTTTCCGAGTTAATGACATATCGGGATGAGCTCGAGAAAACACACCAGGATCCCCGCTTTGCTGTTTCAATTCCAACCATGAACTTTGGCTGTATTCACGGTGGCGATAATCCTAACCGTATCTGTGACCACGCAGAACTCGCTTTCGACCTGAGAAGCCTGCCTTCCATGGACATGGCGGATTTTTCGGGCGCACTCGAGGACCGGGTTGCACGAGTACTGGTCGATCAGGGCTTTACCTGCAGGCTTGAACCTCTTTTCTCCCCAGTTCCAGCCTTCGACAATGGTGATTCTACGCTGGCGAAAGAAGTGTCAGGAATCACCGGCTGTGAACCCGGCTCGGTCGCGTTCGGTACCGAAGCCCCATTTTTAATGGATCTTGAGCTCGACACGGTCGTCATCGGGCCCGGGTCTATCAACCAGGCGCACCAGCCCAATGAATTCTTACCCCTGGCGCAAATTGACCCTGCTATCGACCTTCTCAGAAACCTGATCGGCACCCACTGCACCTGAAATCTGGCACCTGACATGACACCTGTTAGGACACCTGTTAGGACACCTGTTAGGACACCTGTTATGACGCCTGGCGCGGCGCTTCTCCAAGGCCAATTTGCTGCTATAATCCGCGCCCGCTTCAGTAACTGTGCACAAAAGATGGCCTTAAACACAGACCACATCAAATGGTTCAGGGATTCATCACCCTACATTGATGCGCATAGAGATAAGACTTTTGTAGTCTGTATCGCCAGTGATGCGTTGCAGTCTGAAAACTTTTCCAGGGTGATTTCTGACATTGCACTACTGGACTCACTGGGCGTAAAGGTCGTGGTTGTATTTGGCGGTGATCATCAGGTCAAGGTGGTCCTTGAAGCAACCGGATCGAACTGGCTTCAGAGTGGTGACCAGAGAATCACCACCGCCACGCAGATAGAGGCGGTAACCTCGGTGCTCGGCCAAATGTATGCGGACCTGTCCGCCAGGTTTTCAGCCAGCAGCCCCGAGTCTCCATCGAAACGCCGCACGGTCACGACCAGCACAGGGAATTTTATCAGGGCACAACCTGTCGGCATCAAAGATGGTGTTGATCACCAGCTGTCAGGGTTGGTTAGGAGTATCAACGACGGCGCCATCAGGCACCAGCTTTCTGGCGGATCCATCGTTCTGATCCCTTCCATGGGATATTCCCCTTCGGGGGAAACGTTTCACCTGAATGTGGATGTCGTCGCACGTGAAGTCGCCTGTGCGTTGTCTGCCGATAAGCTAATTTTCATGACAGAACAAACCGGCCTGAAAGATATCACTGGTAATCTGATCAGCGAAATCGATTTAAGCGACACGAGAACCGAAAATGTTTCACTCGAGCCACTAACGGAAAAACTTCTCAGTCATTGCGACCATGCCTGCCGACAAGGTGTTTCAAGATGCCACATCATCAGTTTCGCAACCGATGGCGCCTTGTTGGAAGAACTGTTTACACGAGATGGCTGTGGAACCCAGGTTATTGGCAACAGCTACGAACAAATCCGAACGGCTTCAATTGAAGATGTACCCGGTATTTTGAAGCTAATCGCCCCGCTAGAGGAGTCGGGCGCTCTGGTCAAGAGATCCAGGGAGCTCCTGGAAGCAGAGATTCAGCAATTTGTTGTGATTGAACGAGACGGATTGCTCATCAGCTGCGCGGCTCTCTATGCTTACGATACATCTGGTGAACTGGCCTGCCTTGTTACCCATCCAGATTACAGAAACAGCGATCGGGGGGACCGATTACTCGATGCCATTGAGAGAGCGGCCCGCGCCCACCAGCTTGTTGAACTATTTGTATTAACGACCCAGAGCGCGCATTGGTTCACAGAAAGAGGCTTTAGCGAATCCAGCCGCGGAACGCTTCCTGATGGCAAAAAGGAATTCTACAACGATCAGCGAAACTCCACAGTCCTTCGAAAAGGGCTGAGTGATTAACTTGTCTGGTAGCCTTGCACGAACTCAACCAATGCTTTGACGTTTTCGACAGGGGTCTCTGGCAGAATGCCATGACCAAGGTTAAAAATGTGACCGGGGCGTTCACCGACCTCTTCAAGAATTAATCCCGCCGCTTGTCTTACAGAATCAACACTGCCAAACAAGGCTACCGGATCCATGTTTCCCTGAACAGCCTTACACCCCAGTAGCTCCCAGCTTTCTTTCAGTGGCGCACGCCAATCGAGCGCCATCACATCCCCGCCAGCCTCCGCCATCAACGGCAACAACGATGGGTTACCGGTGCCGAAATGAATAACAGGCACCTTTCCTGAAATACTATCTAACAACCTTTTACTGTGTGCAAAGACATGGTTCCGGTAATCAGCCACCGAAAGGCACCCCACCCAGCTGTCAAATATCTGTATCGCCTGAACGCCTTCGTCAATCTGGTAATTTAAATAGTCAATGGCACTCGCGGTCATCTTCTCCATGATTGCATGAAAGGCACCGGGATCAGTCGCCATCATGCGTTTCACGTTGATGTAGTTTTTCGAACCCTGTCCTTCAATCGCATAGGAGGCCAATGTAAAGGGGGCTCCCCCAAAACCAATCAGCGGGATATCAGCCGGCAGCTCTTTTCTGATCAATGAGATGGCTTCGCCTATATAGGGCATAGATCCTGACGCGGGAACAACCTGCAAACGATTAATATCTTCATTTGAACGGACCGGGTTGGCGATGTTAGGTCCAACTCCAACCAGATAGTCGAGCTCCAGCCCCATGGGTTCCAGAATAGGCAGTAGGTCAGCGAACAGAATCGCCGCGTCTACTCCAAGTATGCGCTGCGCATCACAGGTAACCTGCGCTGAAAGGTGCGGCGTTTTGAAAAAGTCCAGGCTCGGGGTATCACCCTTAACCTTATGGTACTCCTTCATGTAGCGGCCAGCCTGTCGATTCAGCCATATCGGCGTATGATCAGTGGCTTCCCCTCGGCAAGCTTTCAGAAAAACACTTTGTTCCAGCTGAACAGACACGATTACGCTACCAGAAAAACGGAGCGCGCATTGTATCTGTCTTCATTCAACTCAACAATCGAACTTCGGGAGAATCATCCGTATTCCCTGAGAGCCCATCAACGCTAAAGGTGGAAATAGGTGCGGAGAGCCCCTTAACGGCCATCCGGCCACGATTGGTGCACTCAATAAAAGGGGCAACCAGGTGCCGCGTATCTGCCGAGATCAGGATTTCACCCCTTCTGGCCAACCCTTCTAACCGGCTTGCCAGATTAACCACGCTGCCGAGGGCGGTATAGTCTCTCCTTGCCGCACAACCAAAGTTCCCAAGCAGACAATACCCCGTATGGATACCCATCCTCAGGTAGAGGGGCGCACCCCCGGCGCCCTGCCACTGCCCGGACAATAGTTCGAATCTTGCCCTCATTTCCACCGTGGCTTCAACACCCGCCTTAGCATCCATCGTCGCCCCTTTGGACCCTGCGTCTCCAAAAAATACCATCACGCCATCGCCCATGAATTTATTGATGGTTCCACCGTATTCCGCGGCGACTTGCGTCATCACTTCGAAATAGCGGTTCAACATTCCCGCAACAAGAAACTCATCCGCGGTGTCCATCAAGCGAGTAAAACCTTCCAGGTCAACAAAAAGCACGGTCAAGCGCTTGCGCGTGAAACCGGCAAGGTCTCCTTCACTGGAGATGAATTCGGGGGAAACGAAAGGCGTTACGAGGGCTCGAAATTTTTCCAATCTGTTTTGTATTGTCTGCAGGTGTTTCTGCTCCATATTTAGCCTATGGGTCTCCTGGAAAACCAGAATCCCAAGAAAACACAGGTAGGCCACCAGACTGAAGAAACAAACGAAATAGAAACTGGAATTCCCGGCGAAACCTGCAGGGTGGAATATCATTCCCAGAAACATACCCACGGCACACACAGGTACCAACAGGAACCACAACTGCAACCCTCCGATGATAATGATGCTGACACTCAGGACTGAAATAAAAACGGCCCCTGCCTCAAAATTGAAATCTGCAAGGCTGATCAGCAAGCCAGTGACAATGGCATCTGCTGACATCACCGCTCTCGTTACATCTCGCCTTCCCAGACTCAAAAGAAATCTGTTCAGTATCTGGGGGTAAAGCAACAGCACCAACATCCACCAGAAGATGTAGCTGCCGGCGCTCTCCAACTGACTCAGGATTAGAATCGCAAGAAGGTAGCCAAATACACGCGGTGGGTGGGTCACGGTAGCAAGGTGGGCAGACGTCATTTGCACATCTTGCAAATAACCCGTCTAGCCAATCTGTAGCCAATAGATGGTGCTTACGTGGGAGAAAGCTCTAAACCTGCGCTCGATGAACCCCTGCCGCTAAACTCAGGCTTCCCCGGCCTGCAATTCAATCGGAATTTCGGGATCAACCTCCGCTTCGTAGTCCATCCCCGCCACTTCGAAACCATGCATTTCGAGATAGGCCCGTTTATAACCGTCAAAGTCAGTCATATCGTCAAGCGTTTCGGCGCTGACAAGCGACCAGTTATCGGCTACAAACTGCTGGATATCGTCCCTCAGTTCCAGTTCGTCCATCCGGATTCGACCACCCTCATCTGTACGGAGCTCTCCGCTTCCAAACAGTTGGGTGTTAAAGAATCGGGTCGTCTGTTCGATACATCCCTCATGGGTGCCTGCCTTCTTCATCGCCCTGAACAAAAGCGACAGGTAAATTGACATCCCGGGAATAGCTGATGCGGCCTGGGTAACGAGACCCTTCATCACAACAACGTAAGCTTTACCGTTAACTGATTCCATCGGTTCAACCAGAGCAGCCTGCGCTCTATCAAGGTCTTCCTTCGCCTTACCAATGGTTCCATGATGGTATATAGGCCAGGTCACCTCACTGCCAAGGTAGGTGTAATTCGTGGTAACGCAGCCCGCCGCCAGCAAACCTCTTGCCAACAATGCCTGGATCCAAAGCTCCCAGTCTTCTCCACCCATTACTCGGATGGTATCGGATACCTCTTCTTCATTGGCCGGTTCAAGGGATAACGATTTGAGCTCCCGGGTATTGAGATCTATGGTCGAACCTTCAAATGGCTCACCAATTGGCTTCAGCGTGGATCTGACGACAGATCCATCTGGAAGCTGTCTGGCGGGAGCAGCGAGCGAATAAACAACCAGATCAATCTGCCCAAGGTCCTTTTCTATCAGGTCGCAGGTGGCATCTTTGATTCCCTGGGAGAAAGCATCTCCATTAATGTTGGCGGTATAGAGCCCTTTCGCTTTCGCTTGCTCAGTGAATGCCGCGGTCTTGTACCACCCAGGAGAGGCGGTACGATTCCCCGACGCCGGGCGCTCAAAAAAGACACCTACGGTTGACGACCCGAATCCAAACGCTGCAGAGATTCTGGACGCCAACCCGTAACCTCCAGAGGCACCAATAATCAGCACCCGTTTTGGCCCATCCGACCTGACACCCTCAGATTCCACATGATTAATCTGATTTGCCACATCCTGAGCACAACCCGCCGGATGCGCCGTAGTGCATAGGAATCCCCTGATTCGAGGTTTGATTATCATAATGACTCGCCTATTAATTCTTTTGATCGTTTCTCAAATAGCTGTACGCAACGAATCCCATTCCTAGAAGAATCATTGGTAGTGAAAGCAGCTGCCCTGTTGTTACCCAGTCAAAAACCACAAAGCCGATATGACCATCGGGTTCCCGGAAGAATTCAGAGCATATTCTGACACTACCATAGCCAAACAGGAACATGCCCGATACCGCCATGGTTGGACGAGGTTTCATCGCAAATACCCAAAGGAACGCAAAAAGAACGGGTCCCTCAAGCATCGCCTGATACAAGCTGGATGGGTGGCGGCCAACAGTTTCACCGGGATAGACAAGCGCCCAGGAGACTTCTGTCACACGACCTGGCAGTTCAGCATTGATGAAATTACCAATACGCCCACTGCCAAGCCCTAATGGTATAGAGGGCGCGATAAAGTCAGTTAATTCAAAGAACGTGACCCCCTTGCGCCAAGCGAACACGCCTATCCCCACAAGTACGCCAATAAGCCCACCGTGGAAGGACATCCCGCCCTCCCATATCCTCAGCGCGGCAAGAGGATCTAGCCTAAGCATCTCCTGCCCATAAAAAAGAACGTACCCGACCCGACCACCAATAAGCACGCCCAGAACGGCATAAAAAATGATGTCGGAAAGGTCTTCATCGGTCCACTTCAACCCGTAGATGCGAATACGATACTTAAGCGTCCACCAGACAAGTCCAATGCCAACAAGATAGCTGATCGCATACCAGTAAACACTGAAAGGTCCGATACTGATCGCGACGGGGTCAATCGCTGGGTAATGCCACATCCCTTGGGTTCCTTCTATTAAATGGTCGTACAGGAAACCGCCATTATCCGTCATTGGGGCAGTCTGATAAACTCGCGATTTTTCCGGCGTCCCGTTATGTGCCTAATCCTTTTTGCTGTCAATCCCAATAGCCGGTATCGCCTGATCGTCGCGGCCAACAGGGACGAACTGTATGCCCGCCCTACCCAAACAGCAGGCTTCTGGGATTCAAATCCTGATCTGCTCGCTGGCCGGGATGAAAACATGGGCGGTACATGGCTTGGTGTCAATAAAAAGGGCGCTTTTGCCGCCGTAACCAACTTTATGGAAACGCCTCCCGATCCATTGCCACCCCGTTCCCGTGGTGACCTGCCAATCGGTTTCCTGACGACTGACTCTGACCCAAATGCGTACCTCGATCGCGTCAGCTCCAGGGGAAACGCCTATAAGGGCTTTAACCTTATCGTCGCGAACCGTAATAACTGCAGCTATTACGGAAACCGGGCCGGCGCTCCCCGCGAACTGGCTAACGGTTACTACGGCTTAAGCAACCAGATACTTGATTGTGACTGGCCAAAAGTTGTCGACGGTCGTGCAACGTTAACTGAAATAATCGCCGCTTTTGATGACCCTTGTGAGGCATTGTTTAGCTTGCTTCTGGAACAGGGTGATGGCAGAAAATTCTCTGACAGATTTATTGCTGCGGATACTTACGGTACCAGAGCCACCAGCGTTGTTCTCATCGGCAATGATGGCGACGTTCTATTCGAAGAGCGTAACTTCGGGGTCAACGGTACTCCTCTGACGAGCAACCGATTCCAATTCAACTGCGACGACGGCTCCTGACAACATTACCCAGACCGGCCTTACGCATTTCATCGTCAATGAAATTCTTGATGAGATAAGCGTTGTCCATCTTCAGAACACTAGCCAGTAGCTCACGGGCATGGCTCATTTCAAAATTACTCAGTGCATGTTTCACCATCAAAAGGCTGGTTGAGTTCATGGACAAGACATCGAACCCCATAGCCATCAAGAGAACAGCGGCAGAGGGGTTACCCGCCATTTCACCGCAGATCCCGATTCCCTTGTTCTCAGCATGAGCTGCTTTAACGACATGGTCCAGCGCGTGAAGAACAGCCGGATGAAACTCCTGGTAGAGCTCAGCAACCTGGGCATTGTTTCGATCGACCGCTAGCATGTACTGAATCAGATCGTTGCTGCCAACCGAAAGAAAGTCGACTCGTTTGATGATGTCACGGGCCTGGTATACCGCGGCTGGCACCTCAATCATGACACCCACATCAGGCATCTCCACCTCAACCCCTTCTTCAATAATCTCTCGATAACATTGACTGATTAGTCTCTGTGCTTCGTCAACCTCAGCCACGCTACTCACCATCGGCAGCATAATCCTGAGCATTGAATCAATGCCTTCGCTGGCGCGTATCATTGCCTTAACCTGGGAAAGAAAAATCTCAGGGTGATCCAACGTCACACGAATACCACGCCAACCCAGGAATGGGTTCGCCTCATTTATGGGGAAGTAGGACAGCGCCTTGTCACCACCGATATCCAGCGTTCGCATGGTCACCGGGCGAGGCGCGAAAGCCTCAAGGTGCTCCCTGTAAATCACGCGCTGTTCTTCTTCGGTGGGAAATCGATCGTTCATCATGAAATGAACTTCTGTCCGGTAAAGACCAACACCTTCAGCACCGCGATCCAGCGAACGGGCAACATCCGTCATAAGCCCGGTATTGACCCAAAGCCGGACCCGATGGCCGTCCAGCGTATGGCAAGGTTGGTCTCCCGAAACCTTGATGTCTTCAACCAGAGCAGCTTCTTCCGCGATAATACGGCGATAGTACTTTTTCTCTACCTCTTTGGGATAGGTGATTACAACACCCTCGAACCCATCAACAATAATAGGTTTTTCATCCAGTATCTCGATCGGCAGGTCTTCGACACCCATCACCGTTGGTACACCCATTGCTTCCGCAAGAATAGCAACGTGAGACTTACCTGATCCCTTTACCGAAACAAACCCAGCCAGTTTTTCGCGCGGCACTTTTGCCAGATCTGCAGGCGTTAACTCCTTGCTTACCAGGATTGTATCGTTCGGGTAAACCTGCACCCGCGTATCAGTCGACTGGAGCTTTGACAGCACACGATTCCCCAGATCCCGGACATCAGCACCCCGCTCTCTGAGGTAGGCATCTTCCATAGCGTCAAAATTGGCTACATGAGCTCCAATCACCTTCCTAAGGGCGCTCTGGGCCCATTCACCATCCTTAATCAACGCTATCACCTCACCACTGATTGCGCTGTCGTCAAGCATATGCAAGTAGGCATCAAACAACGCAAGCTCTTCAGGCTGGAGCCTGTCTTGCAGTTTCGCAGCAATAGTTGAAATTTCTTTTCGGGTCGCGGCAATCGCAGACTGAAAGTAGCCGATCTCCGTCTCCACATCCTCTACCTGTTTGTCAGGTACTTCGTGTAATTCTGCTTCGGGAAAACTCACAATCGCAGTACCAATGGCGACACCCGAGGCACCGGATATTCCCAGGAACCGCGTGGAGCCCCTCTTTTTGCCCGTGTCCGTCAGCATCAATGACCCTGTTGCCTCAGCATGGGCAATCACACCTGCCAGCTGGGCCGACAGGGTAATCAGGAAAGCTTCTTCACCCTCATCAAAACGGCGGGTCTGGGTTTGCTGGACGACCAGCACCCCAAGCACTTTGCGATGGTGGATAATCGGTACACCGAGAAATGCGTGGAACGGTTCTTCACCGACTTCCTCAATAAATCGGTTACGTGGATGGTTTTGGGCATCTTCAAGGTTAATAGGCTCTGCCCGCTCCGCAACATATCCCACCAGGCCTTCATCAAGCGCCAGTGAAACCTTTCCAACAGCGTCAGTATTCAGACCGCGGGTGGCCATAAACACGAATCGCTCATCGTGCTCATCGTGAAGATAAATACTGCAGACCTCAGTGTTCATCGCGTCCTTGACGCGCTCAACAATAATGTCCAGCACGGCCTCAAGATCACCTGCACGACTGACTTCCTGAATGACGCTGCGCAGTACTTCAAGCATCTAGAAGAATCTCATTTGGAAAAGCACTTTGATAAGCACGGCGCCAGCTCTTTCATTGCACGACGATAAACATCCTGCTTGAACGACACCACCTGACCAAGAGGGTACCAATAGCTAACCCACTCCCATAAATCAAATTCCGGCGTGTTCGATCTGTCGAACTGAACAGCTCCGTCTTCCGCCAGCATTTTGAGGAGAAACCACTTCTGCTTCTGGCCAACGAATGAGGAGTTATTCGAGCGTAATAACCTTCGCGGCAATTTGTACCGAAGCCAACCTTTTGTTGCGCCAACGATCTCTACCTGCCCGGCTTCCAGCCCAACCTCTTCCTCCAATTCACGATAAAGTGCTTCTTCAGGCGATTCCGTAGATTTAATCCCGCCCTGGGGAAATTGCCATGCATCCTGCCTTACACGACGTGCCCACAGAACCTGACCATGATCATTGGCAACAATTATCCCTACGTTCGGGCGATACCCATCTTCATCAATCAACTACCTGGACCCTATAAAGCGACGGAAAATCATTGTGCTTGAAACGCAGGCATTCAGCAAACCAGCAGGACAAGCTACACTGCGCTCTTTGGGAACCGGACCTGCTTCATGCCACTCACTATTTTTGATCTCGACGAAACACTTATAGCAGCTGACAGTGACCATGAGTGGGGCCAGTTTGTCGTCGACAAGGGACTTGTCGATGCGCAGACACATCAGAAAAAAAACGATGATTTCTACGAGCAATACAAGGCCGGTCAACTCGATATCGATGAGTATCTGCAATTCTCGTGTTCAATCCTGACTCAATACTCTATGGAAGACCTGCACCGGTTTCGATCAGAGTTTGTCGCGCAGCGCATTCAACCCATCATCCTGGAGAAGGCGCAAGATCTGGTGAAGAAGCATCGAGAGTTGGGAGATACCCTGCTGGTCATTACATCTACGATCGAATTTGTCACCCGCCCTATCGTCGATGAATTTGGAATCGATATCTTGATCGCGCCTGACCCGGAAATCATTTCAAATCGCTACACGGGCAGGATTGTTGGGGTGCCAAGCTTCGCGGCCGGGAAAGTCACCCGCCTGGAACAGTGGCTGGCAAACCGACAGGATTCCCTGAAAGGCAGTTCCTTCTATTCGGACTCTCACAATGACCTTCCCCTGCTACAGTTGGTGGACAACCCTGTGGCTGTTGATCCGGACCCGATACTGAGAGAAAAAGCGGAGGAAAATCAGTGGCCTGTCATCAGTCTTCGCGACTAACCGCTGTTGGGTTTTTGGGCCCGGTGATTTTGAGTTTAGTGCTCTTCGCAGGGTGTACCGAACAGCTGGAAACGCAAACAAACGCGCAGGATGCCATCCAACTGGCCATAGCGATGAGGTCATGGCAACAGGGCAAGACAGAGCCCATGGACCGCGCCATGGAACAACTAAATGAGGCGACCGTATTATTCTTAAGATCGCCAACGATTGAAAGCAGGTTAGCATGGCAATCAGCGTGGATCTCAGCACACAATAACTTCCTCAGCGCCAGCATCCTGTATGCACCTGACATATTTCAAAGAATTGACGCGTGGCCAATTGAAACGGGGTTCTTGGATTCCCTGCCTGACTATCCCGGTTCCGGTATCGTCAGTGACAGCAAACTTGAAATCACTACTACATCGCTGCAAGAGCAGCACCAAATTACCGACGCCTCCGAGGTTTCTCTTGGGTTTCATGTGCTTGAGTACTATGCGTTCGAACGAGACATTGAGGACTTTGGGAGCGATGCGCCCAATTACCAAAAACGCCAACAATTAGTTCAACTGGTAGCAGAACTTTTGCTAGCAGATATCACCTCTTTTTCCCGCGCCCAGAAGGTTGAATCTGAAACCAACCCGGATTCCTATCCTCTATTGCTGTCACAGATACAACGGCGGTTACAATTGATGTTCTCTGAACTCGGTCTCCTCGACGAGCAACTTCCGCGCAACAGCGGCGCCGCTCAGAATGTCACCATACAGCTTGACGCCATAGCGGAATTGTTAGACGAGCCCGTTGGTTTAAACCGCTTCCTTATCGCATTGAATCCAGAAAGTACCCAGACATTTAACGCAACCCTGCTGGAAGCCCAAACTCTGCTGCCCGCTGTGGGACAGCCCGATGAAGCGACGTCTTCCCGGCTGGTGTTATTGATTGCATTTCTGGAACAACAACTGGGAGATTTTACGAAGATGCTACCGGCCCAGGGCGAGATCTAGTTCCCTTGCCGCTTTTACGTCATCCAGCCTTTTGACCGGCATTGTATGTGGCGCGCTTGTCACAATTTCAGGGTTAGTTCTCGCTTCCTCCAGAATCGACGCCATCGCCGCAACAAATCCATCAATCTCTTCCTTCGTTTCCGTTTCTGTTGGCTCGATTAATAGACATTCCGGTACCAGCAATGGGAAGTAGGTCGTTGGCGCGTGGTAGCCATAGTCCAGGAGACGCTTCGCCACATCCATCGCAGTCACGCCGAGTTCCTTCGCTTGTTCTGACAAAGTTACAATGAACTCATGAGTAGCACGGCGCTCAGGGTACGCCAGGGTATATCCAACTTTCTCAAGCTCACGCGCCATATAGTTCGCATTTAACGTAGCAAACTCTCCCACCCGGTGCATACCTTCCCTGCCAAGCAATCTAGCGTACGCATAGGCCCGCAACAAGATACCAGCATTCCCCATAAATGCTGACAAACGCCCAATGGAATCCGGTATATCGGCCCTCGTCAACCATCGGTAAGCAGCGTTTTCCTTTCCGACAATAGGCGTTGGAATGAAAGGCACCAAGCGCTCACCAACACCAACCGGGCCGGCCCCTGGACCACCACCACCGTGAGGTGTCGCAAAGGTCTTGTGAAGATTCATATGCAGTACATCAAACCCCATATCCCCAGGTTTGACCTTGCCAAGGATTGCATTGAGATTGGCACCGTCATAATAGAGCAACCCGCCGGCCGCATGCACGACCTCGGCGATTTCCTGAACTTTTCGCTCGAACACCCCACAGGTCGAGGGATTCGTCATCATGAGACCCGCAGTCTGCGGGCCCACCGCCTCCCTTAGGGCATCCAGGTCCACGTCGCCATGCGCTGTAACCGCAATTTCCCGAACTTTATAACCACACATGACGGCAGTCGCGGGGTTTGTGCCATGCGCAGCAGTCGGCACCAAAATTTCCATTCGCGCCAGGTCTCCCCGCTTTTCGTGATAGGCCCGAATCATCGCTACACCGGCGAACTCTCCCTGTGCACCAGCCATCGGCGTCAGGGATACCGCCTTCATACCGGTCACGTCTTTAAGATATTCCTGAAGGTCATAAAGACAGGCCAACAAACCCTGCGACTGAGCTTCAGGCGCCAATGGATGACGAGCCAGAAAACCAGGGATGCTCGCGGCCTTGTGAGCACCTCTTGGATTGTATTTCATGGTGCACGACCCTAGAGGGTAGAACTGGCCATCAATCGAGAAATTCTTTTTCGAAAGGTTGGTAAAATGCCTGACCACCTGAAGTTCAGAAACTCCGGGTAGCCCAATCGGCCCCTTACGCATGTGTTTTTCAGGCAGGTCAAGAGGATCGCCATCTCTTCTTTCAAACTGCGCGGGGGCAGTTCGACCTTCGCTGGATAAATCGTAAATCAACATCCCTTTGCCTCCAGCACATTCGAGAGCACAGTGCCGTATAACTCCAGGTCCTGCTCCGTTTTTGTTTCCGTTACGTTAACCAGCAAACAATTGTCCATCGACGGGAAAGATAAACCAAGATCATAGCCACCCAGGATCCCCTGTTCGGCCATAAGGGGTAGTACTTCCCTTGTTGGTATCGGCAATTCAATCGCTGCTTCATGAAAAAATGGCCCGGTAAACCGTGTCTTTATTTTTCCGGTTGATTCAAGATTCCTGAGCAACTGCTGTAATCCCTGGTGGGATTGAACCGCTACAGACCGCAGCCCTATATCGCCTAGCAGACTGAGATATATCGTCGCCGCAGTCACCAGCAGCCCCTGGTTGGTGCAGATGTTAGAGGTCGCCTTGGCACGCCTGATATGTTGCTCTCGTGCCTGGAGTGTCAGGGCAAATCCATCACTGCCGTCCACATCGCTGGTTCTGCCAATAACCCTGCCTGGCATTTGCCTGACAATCGCCTGTTTACAACACATGAAGCCCAGGTATGGGCCGCCCGACGAGACAGGGATTCCTAACGGCTGCCCTTCACCCACCGCGATGTCGGCGCCTTCTTTTCCCCATTCACCTGGTGGCCTCAGTAAAGCCATCGCGGTCGGGTTGACGACACCAACCATTAACGCTCCATGCTCATGACACCAGTCAGTCAAAGCATCGACATCCGGCAAGCAGCCAAAATAATTAGGATAACTCACTACCAGAGCAGCAAAATCTCCTGGTTCAGCAACCCGCTCAATCACTCCGGCGTCTTCATTAAAACTCTCGACCTTCAGCTCGATCCCCTGATTACGGACAATCACCTGACAGGCTTCGACATATGCCGGGTTGATATCACCGGCAACCAGCACCCGTCGCGACTTGTTCTTTTTGTTCGCCCGAATTGCCATCAAAATAGCTTCCGCCATTGCAGTCGCCCCGTCGTAGACCGAAGCATTGGCCACGTCCATCTGAAGCAGACGAGTCATCATTGTCTGGAATTCATAGATCAATTGCAGCGTGCCCTGGCTGGCCTCTGCTTGATATGGGGTGTAGGCGGTCATGAACTCGCCACGGCCGACAAGATCCCAGACAGCGGAGGGAATATGATGCTCGTAAGCCCCCGCGCCGATAAACGACAAATGCATCTCATCCAGGCGGGCTCGCTCATTCATTGTCCGAAGCAGCTCCATCTCACTGACTCCTGGCGGCGTCTGTTTCAGCTCACCAGACCTAAGAGCCTGGGGGATCTCATCAAAAAGTGCTTCAATGGAAGTGACCCCTATCGACGCGAGCATAACTCGCTCGTCATTAGGGGTATGCGGGACAAATGGCATTTTGGTTCCTTGGGGGACTCAGCTTAAGTATGGCAAGCCGCCCGGTTTAGTGTTCTTCCGCTTCACAGAGCGCCTGATATTGCTCAGCGGTGAGCAAACCTTCAACTGCCGCCGAATCTGAAATCCTTATCTTGAAAAACCAGCCATCGGCATACGGCTTCTCGTTGACCAGTTCGGGAGAATCCTCAAGCATCGCGTTAACTTCAACAACGGTACCTGCAATAGGCGCGTAAATGTCTGATGCTGCCTTGACAGATTCAACCACCGCTATCTCATCGCCCGCCTGGCACTCCGCCGCAACTTCCGGCAGTTCCACATAAACCACGTCACCTAGCGCATCCTGAGCATGATCAGAAATACCCACGACAACCATATCTCCTTCCTGTTTCACCCACTCGTGGCTTTTCAGGTACCGCAATTCTGTCGGGAACTCCGCCATAGTATTTCTCCAGCTTTATCTATCTATGTTTTTCTTAGTTTGTAAACTTGTTTTCCATTTCGAACAAAGGGCGGGTTGACGCATTCAACTGCCTGCATCTTGCCCCGAATCCCAACCGTCATATTGGATGACGTTGCAGAAACCCTTGCCAGCGCAATAGATTTCCCAAGGGTTGGCGAAAAAGCGCCTGAAGTAATCTCTCCTACCGGCGCGTCGTTACTGAAGACCGGGTAATGCGCTCGCAAAATACCCTTGCCAAGCATGACAAGGCCAACAAGCTCGTCATGCTCGGTCTGCTTTCTAAGGGCGTCAGCGCCTATGAAGTCTCGGCCCTCAAGAACCACGGTATTAGCCATGTACGATTCAAGCGGTGTCACGGATTCATCCATATCATTGCCATAAAGGTTCATGCCCGCTTCAAGCCGCAACGTATCCCTCGCGCCCAGACCAATGGGTCTGATACCTGCCTCAAGAAGGCTGTCCCAAAAGGACACCGCCTGATCTTCAGGCAAGATGATCTCGACACCCTGTTCTCCGGTATAGCCTGTACGCGCGATAAACCAGCCATCGCACCATCCGCCCTGAAAGACCTTCAAACCTTCAATCAGGGCAACTTTCTCTTCTCCGACGACCGACTTCACTTTTTCAATGGCGCCAGGGCCCTGAACTGCCAAAATAGCAAATTCAGGCCGTTCAACAACCTCACACTCGTACCCTTCGGCCACCTGCCGCATCCACGCCAGGTCTTTCCCCCTTGTCGCGAAGTTCACCACCACCAGATATGGATCACCGGTTGCATAGACAATAAGGTCATCCAGAACGCCACCTGTCTCGCTCAGCATTGCCGAATACATCGCCTGACCGGAGCTTTTTAACCGCCCAATATCATTAGCCAGTAATCGATCCAGATAGGCCATGCCATCTGTTCCATGCAGCTCAACGACCGTCATATGTGAGACATCAAACACACCGGCGCCCTGTCTGACCGCGTGGTGTTCTTCAATCTGTGATCCGTAGTGAATCGGCATATCCCAACCGCTAAAATCAGCCATTTTGGCGCCAAGGGATTCGTGCTTTTCGAATAGGGGGGTTTTCTTACCCATGAAAAATACAGAATTGCAAAGCCGTGTAGTCTACTAGACTCGGCCAGACGCGACACTAATTGCTAGCCGCTTTAGTGTTTTATTTTCATTTACTAAACGCAATCCACGACTACGCACCAGCCCAATGATACTTGAATCAGACGTAAACAATCGATGGAAGCCTTCCATCGCCAATGCGGCAAGATGGTTCTCTGTTTTACGTTTTGTTTCGAATCGTTTCAGCACATCTAGATCCCCAATACCTCGGCCTTCAAGCCTTGCTGCGCAGAGCTCGGTGACCAGGCAGCTCGCATCAGCAAAGCCTAGATTTGCGCCCTGACCCGCCAGCGGGTGGATCGCATGCGCTGCATCTCCCAGCAATACCGCTCCTTGAGTCACATACCGCCAAGCCTGCTGTTGCATCAACGGGAAACTGTGTCGCGATGATACCCCGTGTACCCGGCCGAGCTTATTCTCGGTCGAATCTTCAAGGGCTGAAATGAACGCGGTTTCACTGATTGCAGCCATATCCTCGCTGCTCGACCAAACCACGGCGAATTGACCCTGATCACCGAGTGGCAGCAGCGCCAGTGGCCCGGAATCACAGAACCATTGATATGCCTTTTGGCCGCGCTCCTCGATGAGCTCTGAACCGAATTGTGCAACACAGACCGTCGCGCTCTGATCGTATGAATAACCGATCTTTTTCAGTCCGAGCTTTTCCCTGGTAGCTGAGTGAGCGCCGTCTGCCGCTACCAATAAGTCTGTTTGAAGCTCATCAATATCAACTGTCTCTGTCCATTTCACCTCAAGTCCCTGACTTAAGGCGCACTCGCTCATCGCCACCCGAAGTGCGACCTGGTCTACGATATACCCAAGACACGGCTGCCCACCTTCCTCTGCCGTGAAAGATATCGATCCACTTCCCTGCCCGTCAAAGACCGACATCTGATCGTATCGCGTGACAAATCTTTCGGGAATCAGGTTCCAGACGCCAATTCCCGACAGAAATTCTGCGGAAGCCGGATTAACGGCGATCACTTGTGAAGTCGCTGTTTTAGGCAACACCGGCGCAGCGGCCTTATCATAGACCTCAACATCGAAACCCTGTTTGTGTGCAGCCAGTGCAAAAGACATCCCAATGAAACCTGCACCTATGATCACCACATCAGTCACGAGTAACCCCCATAAGGGTTTCAATTTCATCTACCGTACGAGGCACCTGCCCCGTCAAAACCTCGTTTCCTGATTTTGTTACCAACACATCATCTTCTATCCTGACACCAATTCCTCGATACTCCGATGGTACTTCCATCATGTTTTCATTGAAGTAAATCCCCGGCTCGATTGTCGTCACCATTCCTTCCTCGAAGACCCGCCACTGACCATTCACCTGATAGTCTCCAACGTCATGAACATCCAGCCCAAGCCAGTGTCCGGTTTTGGTCATACAGTAAGGTAAATAGGCTTCTTCACCAATGAGTTCATCAAGCTTTCCTGACAATACGCCGAGTGTGACAAGCCCCTTGCTCAACTCCCTGATCGCCGCTTCATGCGGCTCATTCCAGGTATTGCCGGGTCTCACCGCTGCTATGGCAGCTTCCTGGGCACGCAAAACCACTTCATAGACCCTGGCCTGACTTTCTGAAAATCTGCCGTTAACAGGAAAAGTCCGTGTCAGGTCACAGGCATAACCCTCATATTCACCACCTGCATCTACAAGCACAAGGTCGCCATCGGCAAGAACTTTATTGTTGGAGACATAGTGCAACACGCAGGCATTCGCCCCACCGCCAACGATCGGGGGGTACGCACAGTAGCGTGCGCCGTTGATCGAAAATTCGTGAATCAGCTCCGCTTCCAGTTCGTACTCCATCATACCGGGCTGCGTTTTCTGCATAATCCGACAATGGCCCTTAACCGTGGCATCAGCAGCCAGCTTCATCAGCGCTATCTCGGCAGCACTTTTAAACAACCGAAGTTCATGCAGATAATGATCAAGCTGAACAAACTCACCCGGCGACTCCGCGCCAAGATGGTCACTTTGAGAAATTTTCTTAACCCATTCGATCACCTGATGGTCGAAATCCCGGTCTACGCCCATGGCGTAATAGAGCTTCGACCGACCCTCTATCAAGCCCGGCAAGATATCATCTATATCGGATACAGGAAACGCATCATCCATCCCAAAAAGCTGCATCGCAAACTCAGGCCCAGTAACGTGTCCATGCCAGCGCTCATGCTCATTGTCTCGTTCACGACAGAACAACAGCGTCTCACCATGCTCCCGTCCAGGGATTAGCACGAATACCGCATTGGGTTCATCGAACCCCGTCAGATAACGAAAATCGCTATCCTGGCGAAACGGATATTGCACATCACCATTACGAATCTTTGGATTCGCACCCGGGACAATGGCAATACTGCCTTCATCCATGAATGCTGACAGCTCACGGCGCCTGCTGGCATACTCCGCTGGTGCAATAGCCCTGCGCGCCTTCTTTTTTCTCGGCAACTTTAGTGGGTCCCTTTCGATTCTGTTTCCGCGAAAATAAGTAAAGTACTGATTCGTATGAACTCGACAATCTCGGTCAAGTCCGACTCATTATCTTCGCCTTCAGTGACTTCTTCCGACATTGCCGCAATTCGACCCATATCCTGAAGGGCTTCCTTAACATCTGAAGCATCGTCTGCATCTAGCTGACGACCGGATTCACCAAAGCCTGAAAGAAAACCACTACACCATAAAAACACAGCTTCTGCTCGTTCAGTAATCCCCTCGTCATCCCCGGGAATCACCAGCGCAAAATCAAAATCTGCATATTCACCCAGACTGTCCAGACTTTGCGTATAGGCTTCTTCAAGCATATTCACTACCGAAGTAGGCGCCTGACAGTCAATCCAGGCTTCAAACAGGGGCCTTCGCTGCCCTGGCCCAGAGCTATCCTTGACCGCACACAGGTAGCCAATAAGCATCCCGTGCAGTTCGGATGGGTGAAGATCAACGCTTGCCCGGGATAATTCATCGCGGAAACGCTCAAATACAGTCATATCAATCAGCCTCGGTTTTTGACCTGGTGGTAAAACATTCCTCAACAGAATGACGATTTTACTCCAACTCAGCTTGAACAACAGGATTGTCCCGCTTTATAGTTCCTAATTGTCCTTTAAGTTGAGTACCGGTGTGGATATCAACACCCTTGAGAAACGGATCGACGAGCTGATCACCCTTTGCGATGAGCTGGATAGTAAACATCGAGCGATAGAAACCGATCGTGCGAACTGGACGCAGGAAAGAACCAGCCTGCTTGAAAAGAACGAAATGGCCAAAGCCAAAATCGAGGCGATGATTATGCGCCTGAAGTCTCTAGAACAGGACTAAACCAATGTCAGAATCAAAGACTGTACGCGTCTCCATCCTTGACAAGGACTATCAGGTCAGTTGTGAAGAGAGCGAAGTAACAGCCCTACAGCAATCTGCCCAGTTCCTGGACCAGAAAATGCGAGAGATGAAACAAAATTCAAACGTATTTGGTCTGGACCGCCTGGCCGTAATGGCGGCGCTTAACCTTACCAATGATCTATTAGCACAGTCTGCAAAGGCCACTCAACTGGACTCCAAGCAAACCGAGATTTCTTCCAGGCTTGCCGACCAACAGTCCGAAATCCAGAATCTGCACAATAAGGTGGATACCGCTCTAACCCGACTTAAAGCAAAAACCTAATCCGCTGTTCTGGTCAGCCCTTCAAACGGCTATACTTGCTCTCTAGTTCCCTGGGTTGTTCGCCAGTCGATATGTCCTCGACCCTTTAAGCGATAACCAGGAGGTCTTTTTTCATCGACCATGTGCACGTCCGTTCAGCGGAAAGCCTGAGGTCATAAGGAGACCACCGCCTTGAACCGCAGGGTTCAAGGGCCTATTAGTACAGCGGCAATTTGGGGAACTAATTATCGAGGCCAGTATGTCCTTAAGCCAATTGAGAAAATCCCTTAGGTCCGCGCGCCGTGCGATCACTCCAGTGGAACGCGAAGAAAAATCGCTACTGCTCGCACAAAATCTTGCCCGATACTTGCCATTTCGACGCTGTAAAAAATTCGCTGTATACCTGTCACTCCCCGAAGAAGTTGACACATCACCCGTCATCGAACTCGCGCAACTTCTTCGCAAGGCGATTTATCTTCCCGTCATTAATACCAGGGTGTGGCAAAACCAATCCATGATGTTCGCGCAATATTTACCGGGGGAGACCCCACTTCGAGAGAACCGTTTTGGCATCAGGGAACCAGCAGTTAAGCCAGGAAACTATATTCGAGGAATTGACATAGATTTCGTGTGCGCACCCGTCGTCGGGTTTAGTGATCGTTGCGATCGAATTGGCATGGGCGGAGGTTATTACGACAAAGCGTTTGATAGCCGACGCTTCCAGCAAAGCAAACTGGTCGGCCTGGCTTTTGAGGGCCAACGGGCTGATTTTGAACCAGCAAGGCACGACGTACCGATGCATGCAGTGATAACCGAAGACCGCGTGCTTGAGAGACTACCCAGAAGAACAAGCACCAACTAGATCAAGGACGCACCAGCGCTCAACACAACACCTAGGCCAAACAGTATAAACAGGAGGATCATTAGATCGGGTTTCTTCTTCACGAGTTTCACGAACTCCGTAGGGTACTTTCAGCATTTCTGCCTCGGCCGCACAACTTATAGCGGTTCTCCAGAATAAGCAAGCCTTTAGCCACCAACCCGTGGCAACTGATATCATAGACCGAGGCTATCTGCCAGTGAGGAAGCATTCACTATTATCCCAGGAAGGCTATCAATGACAGTAAAAGAAGTAATTCGCATGGGGCATCCACACCTGAGAGTCCCGGCAGCACGGTATCCCGCTGAACGCCTTGGCTCTGCAGAATTCGACGAACTGATCTCCGACATGCGGGAAACCCTTCACGCCTATGGTGGTATTGGCCTGGCCGCTCCGCAGATTGATGTAGGCTTTCGGATCGTCGTCATCGAGATCGAGAACACCAGCACTCGCTACGGTGAAATTGAGCACACGCCTTTCGAGGTCTACATCAATCCAACGATCACTTCGATTGCCGATGAAACGGCCGGTTACTGGGAAGGCTGTCTCTCCGTACCCGGCATGATGGGATACGTCGAACGCCCACAACATATCCTGGTTAATTACCTGACCCCGGAGGGAGTCGACAAAAGCATTGAAGCACACGGTTTTCTGGCCACCGTATTCCAGCACGAATTCGATCACCTCGACGGAACGCTGTACGTAGATCGAATCAAGGACCTGTCTCTATTCTCTTTTGAAGAGGAATTCGTGCAGTTTCACGCCGATATCAATCCAGAAAACGACAACAGCGCGGATAAAGTTGGCTAGCCTGCAGTAAGAAACTGGCGGTAAGCAGGGTTACCGGATTCATTCCAGTACCGGTAATTGATCTTATCCAGCTGTCCCTGAAAATACTTCATACGGCCTGCAGGAATTTGAATCCCGACCAGAACCCTGCCAAAAGCTGAGCCATGATTTCTATAATGAAACATACAGATATTGAACTCGTTGCCTAGCAAATCCAGAAACTTTAGTAGGGCACCCGGTTTCTCAGGAAATTCAAACCGAAACAGCTTTTCATCTTCAATTTGCGCAACCCCACCCACCATGTGTCGAACATGAACAACAGCCACCTCGTTATCCGATAAATCCTGAACCTCGTAGCGCTCGGAAAGCTTCTTGATGAGCTTAGACTTGTCTTCAAGGGCTGATGTCTGAACACCGACCAGGACATGTGCTGGCCCTCCGTGAGCATAACGATAGTTAAATTCCGTGATGCTGCGTTTGCCAATGGCAGAGCAGAATTTCCGAAAACTACCGGGCTTCTCAGGAATACTCACACCCAGCAACAGTTCCCGCCGCTCACCGACTTCTGTTCTCTCAGAGATATGACGAAGCCGATCGAAGTTAACATTAGCCCCGCTGACGACGGCCACGACGGTTTTCCCTTTTAGTCCGTGCTTCTTTAATCCGGCTACCGCAAGGGCTCCGGATGGTTCGGCAATGGTACGAGTATCCTCGAAGAGATCCTTAATCGCCGCGCAGATCTCATCGACCGTTACAGTGATTACCTCATCAACTAACTGCTTGGCGAGCGCAAACGTTTCCTTACCAACCTGCCTAACAGAGGTACCATCGGCGAACTGGTCAAGATCTTCCGCCCGAAGAGAGACCCTCCTTCCGGCTTTCAGTGCTGCTGCCATCCCAGCAGACCCTTCACATTCCACACCAATGATTTTGCATTCAGGCTGGAGGTACTTAACGAACGCACCAATGCCGCCAATCAACCCACCTCCGCCTACTGGCACATAGACGGCATCAAGAGAGCCCGTATATTGCCTCATTATCTCCATCCCAATTGTTCCCTGCCCTGCGATGACATCAGCATCATCAAAGGGGTGTATGTAGGTGGCGCCCGTGCGAGTCGCTTCCTTACGTGCGAACCCCGCGGCCTCGTCATAGGTATCGCCGTGCAGTATGACTTCTCCGCCAAAGGCCTTTACTGCATCGACCTTGATTGAAGGCGTGTTTTCGCCCATCACGATTTTGGACCTGATCCCAAGCCTGGTAGCAGCCATCGCCACACCCTGGGCGTGATTCCCGGCAGAGGCCGTAATGACCCCTTTTTTCTTCTCACTGGGTGTAAGGCGACTTATCTTGTTATACGCTCCGCGAATCTTGAAACTGAAAACAGGCTGCATGTCTTCACGCTTTAATAACACCTCGCTTCCCGTCCGAGATGACAATAAAGGAGCCATTTCCAAAGGCGTCTGTATGGCAACGTCATATACATTCGCCTCAAGGATTTTCTTTACATACTTTTCCACGCGCAGGGTCCGTCTTGAAGATAACCTCATCTTAGCCAACTAGATGCAGTTTGTGTAAACCGGCCCAGATCACTATCGATAGAACTCACTACCATTGCAGATCACTACCATTACAGCGCACGATCATTAAGCTGAACCAATCGCTTTCCCGATTCTTCACATTGGTGCCAATTTTGATGAACCAGAACGAATTAAAAGCCGCCGTTGGACAAAGTGCAGCTGACTACATCGAACCGCTTCTTACTAAAGAAGCAATCATCGGTGTAGGTACCGGCTCAACGGCAAACTTTTTCATTGACGCACTTGCGAAGTCTCGTCACCGATTCGATGGTGCCGTGGCCAGTTCCCAAGCAACAGCCGATCGCCTCAACAAGCATGGGATTCCGGTCTATGACCTGAACGACGTCAACGAACTACTTGTGTATGTCGATGGAGCCGACGAGACCAACCCAAACCTGGAATTGATCAAAGGCGGCGGCGGCGCACTGACAAGGGAAAAAATCGTTGCATCTGTCGCTAGGCAATTCGTCTGTATCGTGGATGACACCAAGCTTGTAGACGTTCTTGGTAAATTTCCGTTGCCTGTTGAGGTCATTCCGATGGCCCGATCAGCGGTCGCCAGGAAACTTGTCGGCCTGGGCGGCCAACCCGTCTACCGTCAGGGATTCATCACAGATAATGGCAATATGATCATTGATGTTCACGGCCTCTCGATCACCGACCCCTGTGCTATGGAAGACACCATTAATGGTCTTACCGGTGTAGTCACCCAGGGGCTGTTTGCCAAAAGGCCTGCAGATTTATTGCTGGTTGGTCGGGAATCCGGTGTCGAGGAGCTTCGCCCTGCAGGGTCATAACACTGTGATCG
>JABGVY010000467.1 GCA_018645845.1 Gammaproteobacteria bacterium
GCTGTGAGAGTCATCATTCGGGAAGGATTCACAGTCCTTGGGTACATGGGTTATCTGCTGTTCCTGAGTTGGAAGCTCACCCTGGTATTTCTTGCGGTAGCCCCGGTTATCGCGCTGCTTGTTGGCGTAGCAGGCAAGCGATTCAGGAGAATCAGTCAACGTATTCAAAACTCCATGGGGGATGTTACCCATGTGGCCTCTGAAGCTGTCCAGGGCTATCGTGAAGTCAGGACTTTTGGTGGTAGTGACTATGAAAGCGAACGTTTTAACAAAGTGAGCCAGGACAACCGGCGGCAGTCGATGAAAATGGTAGTGACATCATCTCTGGCGACTCCTGCAATTCAGATCATGGTTGCCTTTGCGCTGGCGGGGCTTGTATGGCTAGTGCTGGACCCGGTTTTTCTCGCGAATATGTCCACGGGTGGCGTCATTGCGTTCATCACTACTGGAGGCCTGTTGGCCAAGCCGATACGCCAATTGTCAGAAGTGGTCGCTACCGTACAGAAAGGGCTGGCGGCAGCCGAAGATATCTTTGGTCTGTTTGATGAAGAAGTAGAAAAAGACGTGGGTAAGCTTGAGATCGACAGAGTTGCTGGGAAAGTCGAGTTCAGGAATGTTGAATTCGGATACCAGAGCAATTCGAAAACCGTATTGAAGGGTATCAACTTCACTGTAAACCCCGGTGAGACCGTTGCCCTGGTTGGTCGATCGGGTAGTGGCAAGAGTACATTGATGAGTCTGATACCTCGCTTCTACGCTCCAAACAGCGGAGAGATTTTAATCGACGGTCACCCTATCGATTCGTTCACTCTGGACAACCTAAGGGAACACATTGCGATCGTGAGTCAGCAGGTTACGTTGTTCAACGATACGGTAATGCGAAACATTGGCTATGGCACACTCCAGGGGGCTAGCAGAGAAGCAGTAAAGAGCGCCGCGGAAAAAGCCTACGCCTGGCAGTTTATCGAAGACCTGAATTCTGGCCTTGATACCATCGTCGGTGATGATGGCGTTCTTTTGTCAGGTGGTCAGCGTCAGCGACTTGCTATCGCAAGAGCGTTTCTGAAGGATGCGCCGATTTTGATTCTTGATGAGGCGACGTCATCACTTGATATGGAGTCTGAACGTTATATACAGTCGGCACTCGAGGCTGTTGTTCAGGGCAGGACAACGTTCATCATTGCTCACCGTCTTTCAACGATCGAAAAAGCTGATCGAATATTTGTGATCGAAGAAGGTCAGATAGTTGAAGAGGGCCGCCATGAGGAACTGTTAGCGAAAGGTGGGTTTTATTACCAGTTACACGCCAAAGATGAGATAACCGAAAACACGCCTGCAACGCCTAAACCCATAACGGTAAGCGCTCAAGTTGAAACGAGAAAGTACAATTTGCGAGACGCTGGTTCCAGTTTTCTGGTTGATGCCTGGTACAACGATACTTTATGGGTTAAAGCTTTAGCGCCGCTATCCTATCTCTATAGGCTGCTCGCTTCGCTGCGTAGAAACTGGCTGACAAAACGATCTGCCTGGAAATCGCCTGTGCCGCTTATTGTAGTGGGGAATATTTCGGTGGGAGGTACCGGTAAGTCGCCTTTGGTTATCGGCATCGTACAACACCTCAAAGAACTGGGTCTGAGTCCTGGAGTGGTAAGCCGAGGCTACGGCGCTAATTCTCACCAATACCCGGTCGAAGTGACTATGACCTCTTCGAGCGCTGAAGTCGGTGATGAGCCCCTGATGATCTACAAGCGAACCGGAGTGCCCGTCGTTGTAGACCCGGACCGGGTTCGGGCGGTGAAAGAGCTTATTGGTCATCATGAGTGTGATGTCGTGGTGAGTGATGATGGCTTGCAGCACTATGCGCTGGGAAGAGCCATAGAGATTGTGGTGATCGATGGTGTACGAGGCCTCGGCAATGGGCTCTGTCTGCCGGCGGGTCCTCTTAGGGAACCCGCGTCGCGTTTGGAAGAAGTTGACCTTGTTTTGATTAATGGAGAACACAAAGTACCGCGACTGGGTAATGCTACGAACTCCTCATTGATGCAATTAAAACCGGTTAGACTTGTGGATATGACAACCGGTGACGGTAAACCTGTCGATTCCCTTGGCGGTAAAACTGTTCATGCTGTGGTTGGAATCAGTCACCCCGAGCGTTTTTTCAATACACTTAAATCTCTTGGAATTGCATTCATACCTCACAAGTTTCCTGACCATCATGCATTTACAATTGATGATGTTAACTTTGATGACAATATTCCTGTCGTAATGACAGAAAAAGACGCGGTGAAACTCGACTTACCTGGATTACCAGAGGGCCTATACTGGTATCTGGAGGTAGAGGCCTGCTTTGATTTAGAGAAAATTGATGGCCTTCTGACTAAGGCTGGGATTGAAAAGATAAAACGAACTACCGGAGGCTGATATGCCTGTAGATAAAAAACTATTGGCGATTCTCGTTTGCCCAATTTGCAAGGGGAATTTGACCTATGAAAAGGCGAACGAAGAACTTGTCTGCCACGCAGAGAAGCTTGCTTTTCCAATACAGGACGACATTCCAATTATGCTGGAATCAGAAGCTCGCCGATTAGAAGCGGATGAAGTGTCATAGCTGGTTTTAAGGTCATCATCCCGGCCCGATATGAATCAGAGAGGTTCCCGGGAAAGCCGCTGATAGATCTGGACGGTAAGTCAATGATCCGCAGAGTCTACGAACAGGCATCCAATAGTGATGCTGATGGCGTGTACGTGGCAACTGACGATGAACGTATCGCAGGCGAAGTAGAGAGTTTCGGCGGCCGGGTTGTTATGACCAGACGGGATCATCCATCGGGCACTGATCGTATTTTCGAGGCGGCCAGCCGAATCGGACTGGGTGACGATGACATTATTGTAAACGTTCAGGGTGATGAACCGCTCATCCCTCCCTCTGTAATCAATAAGGTGGCAGAGATGATTGATTCAAACGTTCAGATGTCGACCCTCTGTGAACTTATCATTGATCCAAAAGAGGTGTTTGATCCCAATGTCGTTAAGGTTGTATCGGACACTCACGGCATTGCTCTGTATTTTTCACGCGCGCCCATTCCCTGGTCCAGGGACCACTTCGGGGCCGGGTCCATTCCGAAGGGGATAAGCTGGTATCGCCACCTCGGTATCTATGCCTATACTGCGGCAATGCTGGCAAGATTTGTTAGCTGGGATCCTGCGCCAATGGAACAAGCCGAAAAGTTAGAGCAACTCCGCGCCTTATCCAACGGGGAAAAAATAAAAATTGCCGTCTCCCCCGATAAAATTCCGCCAGGAATCGACGTACCTGGAGATGTTGAACGCACGCTAAAGGTCCTGAAGGAGGGCGCATGAGTTATTCGGTTATCGTTAAGGAAGATTGTGCAACTTGTCAGTTAGTAGTGCCTGTCATCAAACAATTGGAAGAGGATGACGAGTTAGCGATATACAGTCAGGATAACGTGCAGTTTCCGACCGGTGTCTCTGTGATCGACGATACACAGCTCGAGTACTCATGGCGTCGTCGAATCGAAACTGTACCGACGCTCATCAAGTTTGACGACAATGGTGAAGAGCTAGCAAGGGTAGTAGGTTGGGAAAAGAGCGAGTGGCAAGCACTGACCGGGAAACCGTTGGAATTTGATTTGCCGGACTTCCGTCCCGGTTGTGGATCAAAGAGCGTAGACCCAGGGATGCCAGAAAAACTGGCTGCACGTTTTGACAGGGATAAGCTGCAATCCCGGGAGCTCACTATATCGACGGAAGAAGATGATATGGAGGCCTGCTTTGACAGGGGTTGGTCCGATGGTTTGCCAGTGGTGCCCCCGACAGCTGAGCGCGTTATGCGGATGCTGACGGGCACGAACAGGTCACCCGATGAAATCGTCGGTGTTGTTCCGCCGAACCTGGTGCCGTGTACGATTGAAAAGATTGCGATTAATGCCGTGCTGGCTGGATGTAAGCCAGAATACCTGCCGGTTGTAATTGCATCGGTAGAGGCCGCTTTGCAAGATGAGTTCTGCATGCACGGTCTGTTGGCGACGACTTATTATTCAGGCCCCCTGGTCATCGTAAACGGTCCCCTGAGTCGCGCGATCGGGATGAATTCGAAGGGCAATGCGCTTGGACAGGGCAACAGGGCAAATGCCACAATTGGAAGGGCGCTGCAACTGGTTATCCGTAACATTGGCGGTGGTAAACCCGGGGGCGTAGATCGATCAGTGTTCGGAAACCCAGGGAAGTACACGTACTGTTTTGCAGAAGACGAGACAAACTCCTGCTGGGAATCACTGGCTGTCGAGAAAGGTTTCTCTGAGACTACCTCTACGGTCACGCTGTTTGCTGCAGATGGCATGCAAGGGATTGTTGACCAGAAATCACGTGACCCAGAATCGTTAAGCCGCAGTTTCGCGGCGGCGTTGAGAGTCGTGGGCCATCCTAAAATGATCCTGGCATCGGATGTAATACTGGTCGTTTCACCGGAGCATGAGCGAGTTTATCGACAGGCTGGTTGGACCAAGCAGGATGTCAAAAATTGCCTGAATAAGCTTCTGACGATCGATGGATCTGAGCTGGTCGCAGGTGCAGGCGGTATCGCTGAGGGCATTCCAGAAAAACTTGGGGGCAAACAATTGCCTAAATTTAGGGAAGGTGGACTCAATATTGTCAGGGCTGGTGGCAGCGCTGGTATGTTTTCTGCCATTATCGCAGGGTGGGGAGCCAGCGGCACCATCGGTAGCGTGCCGGTAACCCGAGAAATAAAGTAAGAGAAGAGAGGAAAAACTATGACTATATTGATGGATCCAACCTCGGAGCGGGCACCTGAAAACAGACAGCCATTGCCGAGGCCAGCAGACCTAGAAGGCAAGACGGTTGGGTTGTTGGATATTTCAAAGCCCAAGGGGAACATCTTCATCGACCGACTCGAAGATCTTCTTGTTCAAAAGGGCCTGGCAACTAAACGCTATATTAAACCGACATTCACGAGAGTCGCGCCGATTGAACTTAGTCAACAGATCGCGACGGAATGCGATGTTGTCATTGAGTCTCTAGCAGACTGAGGTTCGTGCACGTCGTGCAGTTTGCATGACATTATGGACTTGGATAGCAGGGGCATTCCTGGAGGGTTCATTGCATCGACAGAGTTTATTGAAGCGGCGAAAGCCCAGGCCGAATCGTTAGGATTTGACCCCTATAAAGTGTTCGTTGGTCACCCGATACAGGATAGAACTAATGAGGAAATGCAGACTCTGGCAGAAGAAGCCTTTGAAGATATTCTGGCCATGATTCTCGAGAAAAAGTAGTCATCGATGAAATGACAGGAGCACCTGCCACTTCAAGATTTCTAATCTCAACGTGAATCCATTCGGGCGTGTCGATTGAATATCCATCAAAATGTATCTCTGGCTGACAAAAACACGCTACGCCTTGACGCCCGGGCCGAATGGTATTGTGAAGCGTTTACCGTGGAGGCACTACTTGAGGCTGCGGAGTTCGCGTTAAACCGTAAGCTCAAAGTCATTTCCCTTGGCGAGGGCAGTAATATTGTTCTCGCGGGCAACCTGGCCGGCCTGGTCATCAAGAACCGAATCCCCGGGGTGAACCGTGATGCCGAAGTCGTGCATGTTGCGGGTGGTGAAAACTGGCACAGTCTGGTTCGCTCGACCGTTAGTTCCGGATTGTTTGGCCTGGAGAATCTTGCCTTAATTCCGGGTACGGTCGGCGCCGCACCGGTCCAAAATATTGGCGCCTACGGCGTCGAGCTGGGTGATACACTCCTTTCGCTCAAAGCCATACATCTTCCAACTCTGGAACAGAAAACCTTTAGTAAGGCAGAGTGTGAGCTCGCTTACAGAGACAGCCTGTTCAAAAGAAATGATGAATGGCTTATCACCCATGTCAGTCTCGCGCTCTCCAAGGTCAGCGAATGTGTCACGACTTACCCCGGTATAGTTTCTTACCTGAAGGAACACAGGCTCGGCATTTCAGGAGAGTCCATTGCCAAAGCGGTCACGCACATCCGAGCGGGGAAATTGCCTGATCCCTTGCGGATACCGAATGTGGGTAGTTTTTTTAAAAACCCGGTGTTAGAAACTGAGCGCGCCGAAGCCCTCGCCAAAGTATTTCCTGACCTCGTGCAACATGAGGCGACAGGTGGGAAAAAACTGTCGGCCGCGTGGCTCATTGATCAGATGGGACTAAAAGGATTCCGAGTAGGACAGTTTGTAGTATCGAACCAGCACGCACTGGTCATCATTAACGAAGGTGGTGGTACGCAGGGGGAGTTGTTTGAACTCGTTGGCGTTGTCAAACAGAAGGTGAAGTACACCTTCGGGATCGATCTGGAAATTGAACCCAGAATCTATCCCGATGGTTTTTAGGTGTCCTACCGACCTACCTGATCCGGTTAATCTTTATTGTCACTAGGCTGGTTAGCGCTCCTTGGATCGTTGGCCATACGACCAACAAGGCTGGGGTGCGAGTCTACTACTGTCCGAGATTTTTTTAACGGACTTGGAGGGGCACTTTTAGCGACTGCTGGCTGTAAAACTGTCGATTGACGCTGTTTAACCGGGTTATCTCTTGGGTCGTTTCCGATTCGCCCAAGACTAGCGGGGTGCGCAGGCGCCTCAGCAGCCACCGGTGCTTCTTGCCTGTTCGGTGAACTGTCCTGTTGTTTACTGTCACCAGAGTCGGCGGCAGTCTTGACCGGTGCTTCCGGTGTCGCTACCGCAGGTTCTTGTTGTGTTTGCTCAATAGCAGCTTCCTTCACCGCTCCAGAGGCCGCTGCGGCCTGCTGTGGTGCTTTCTCCGATTCGAGTGCCGCTGCTGCTTGATCAGGTGCTACAGCTTGATCAGGAGCCTTCGTGGATTCAGGCGCCGCGGCTTGATTAGGTACCGCGGCTTGATTAGGTACCGCGGCTTGATTAGGTGCCGCGGCTTGATTAGGTGCCGCGGCTTGATTAGGTGCCGCGGCTTGATTAGGTGCTGCGGCTTGATTAGGTGCTGCGGCTTGATTAGGTGCTGCGGCTTGATTAGGTGCCACAGCCTGATCAGAGACTTCCTGAACCGTTGTCGCGGTGACTTCTTCCTCGCGAACTCGTTTGCCCCGGTTAGATCGTTCCCGGTTACCGCGGTTTCTCTTGTCACGCCCTTCACCACTTGCAGCTTGATCATTTTGATCATTTTGATCATTTCGGCTTTTGCGTTCTTTCCGGGGATTGTTGGAACGTTTTCTTTCCTGCTCAGGCTTCCGATCACTCGCCTCAACCCTTGCAGGTCGCTTGTTTTCATTCTGCTTGTTATTACGAGGTTTACGACCTTCTTCAGAACGGCGATTGTCCTGGCGATTGTCCTGTTTTCTGTTTTGCCGATTATCCTGACGATTTCGATCGTTATTAGGACGTCGATTCTGGTTACCCTGACTATCCCGGTCATTCTGTGACCGATTGCGACCGCCCTGACGTTTTGAGCCAGCACGCTTGGGCTCAGCTTTTTTAGGGCCACCGAACAGCTTACCCAAAAGCTTTGAAATAAAACCTTCGCGTTTTTGGGGCCGTTTTGCCGCTGGTTTTGGCTTCGCCTTCGTCTTAGTACTGTTCTTTGCTTTTTCAGCTACAGGTGGCTGGGCGGGTGGTGCGACAGTTTGTACCGCCGCCCGTTCTACTGCGACAGGTTTAGCGGCAGTAACAACAAGTTCCTCTAGTTCCTCGGAGCTAGTGATGTCGTAAGAAGCGGCTGTTTCTTCTGTCGCATCCTGTGTCCTGATTCTTTCTACGCGGTAGTGCGGCGTATCCATCTGTGGATCCGGGACAACAACCACTCTGACTTTATTGCGTTCTTCGAGCTCAGAAAGTGCATTTCGCTTTTCGTTAAGTATGAATGATGAAACGCTAATAGGCAGGAACGCTCTAATTTCTGAACTGGACTCCTTCAGCGATTCTTCTTCAATCATCCTGATGACAGCTAGAGCGGATGACTCTACGTCTCTGATTGTTCCAAGACCACTGCATCTTGGACAGACGACACCGCTGGTTTCCCCAAGTGAAGGCCTGAGTCTCTGTCTGGACATTTCCAGTAAGCCAAATCGTGAGATCTTGCCTACCTGCACTCGTGCTCTGTCCACCTGCAGCGAGTCGCGCATTCTGTTTTCTACTGCTCGCTGATTTTTCGGTGAGGTCATGTCGATAAAATCGATCACTACCAGGCCACCGATGTCACGTAACCTTAGCTGTCGACAGATTTCTTCTGCAGCCTCTAGATTCGTGTTGAGTGCAGTCTCTTCAATGTCTGCACCGCGGGTTGCTCGAGCCGAGTTGATGTCGACTGATACCAGGGCTTCGGTAGGATCGATAACTAGCGCGCCGCCGGAAGGCAGACGTACTTCGCGATTGAAGGCTGATTCAATCTGGCCTTCAATTTGGTATCGATTAAATAAAGGGACATCACTTTCGTAAAGCTTCAGCCTTGATTTGTACTGAGGCATTACCTGGTCGACAAACTGATTGGCCTGTTCGAATGACTCAGGCGTGTCCAGTAAGATTTCGGCGACGTCGTCCCTAAGATAATCTCGGATCGCACGAATGATAACATCGCTTTCCTGGTAGATCAGAAAGGGGGAAGATCGCTCGGCTGCAGCCTTGGTGATGGCATCATAGAGGTGTACCAGGTAATCAAGGTCCCACTGCAGTTCTTCAACGCTGCGGTCAATACCTGCAGTTCGAACAATAACACCCATGTTTTTGGGGATATCCAATTGCGACATGGATTCCTTTAGCTGATCTCTTTCTTCTCCTTCAATTCTTCGAGAGATTCCACCAGCTCTGGGATTGTTGGGCATCAGCACCATGTACCGGCCAGCCAGTGATAATTGGGTAGTTAGAGCCGCGCCTTTATTGCCGCGCTCTTCTTTGTCTACCTGAACAATGAGTTCCTGGCCTTCTTTAACGACTTCTGCAATGTTGATACGGCCACGTATCTCGTTTGGAGGTATCCTGAAATACTCGCGGGAGATTTCTTTTAGAGGCAGGAAGCCATGTCTGTTTCCGCCGTACTCGACGAAGGCAGCCTCGAGGCTGGGCTCGACCCGGGTGATTTTGGCTTTATAAATATTGGACTTTTTTTGTTCTCGGACCCGACTTTCGATGTCCAGGTCGTAGAGTTTTTGTCCGTCTACAAGAGCTACTCGCAACTCTTCGCTATGAGTTGCGTTGATTAACATTCGTTTCATTACGATTCACACTATTTCAGGCGCCGTAGGCGCGGCAGGTGAACCGCCAAATCATTTTAATTGTCAGTGCTGCGGCCAAGGCCGCTCTTACAAATAGACTCCGTTGGTCCCACTTAAGGGTTCCAGGATTCTGGTATTTTTACAGTTATCTACTTTAGACCCGGTGTTGTGGGGTCGACAAAAATAAAAAATGATAAAAGTTCTAAACTGATCAAATTAACCGATTTGACGCTGCACTTTCCGCACTTCGACGCGGTTATTGCTTGCCTAGCTATTAAATTGAAGCTAGACCCCAAATATTTAATTCTCATATTTCTGTCATTCTTAAAAAGCGTGACACGAAAACCTGAGAGTAAAAGCGTTTCTTCGTCGACCCATTCTCGTGGGTTCGTTTAATTGACGATAACGCTATAAAAAATGACGGTGTTATTCAAAAGGTGTATAAACCCGTCTGCCGCCTATCATAGCAATAAATAGTAATGTTTCAAATTATGCATTTTGTGCCCTGTAAACCACTGTAAACAGCCTGATTCGCCGATGACGACATCCAGCAAAGTTCAAATACATGAAATTGATGCAGATATAGCAGGTCAGCGACTGGATAATTACCTGATCAAGACTCTAAAGGGGCTTCCCAAGTCCCGAATCTATCGGATTATCCGCAAGGGTGAGGTCCGAATTAACAGCAAACGGTGCAAACCCGAGGTCAAACTGGTTGCGGGTGATCTGGTTAGAATTCCGCCGATTCAACACCTGTCGGCCAGGTCTACCGCCGTTGGCCATTTCAATGACGTTGAGAGCCTGGTCGTCCACGAAGACGATCACCTGCTTATCATCAACAAACCGGCTGGCATGGCGGTTCATGGGGGCAGTGGGGTTAATGTAGGTGTCATTGAATCGCTGCGCCACGCGAGGCCGGAGGGTAATCGTCTGGAACTGGTACATCGGCTGGACCGCGGCACTTCCGGATGCCTGATGGTCTCGAAACGCCGCAGTTACTTGAGGTTGTTGCAGGACGCTTTGCGCAAACCAGGCCAGATCAGGAAACACTATCTGGCGGTAGTACACGGTAGGTGGTCAAGGAAGATGGTCCAGATAGATCAGCCTTTGTTGACGAGTTCTATCGCTGGAAGAGAACGTGTCACTCGCGTGAATGGCCAGGGTAAGCACGCGGTGACAGATTTTTCATTACTCGAGGCCAATGATGAAATCTCTATCGTTAGGGCCTCGCCCAGAACGGGTCGTACCCACCAGATAAGAGTGCATGCCCGATGGGGACGACATCCGTTGGTTGGTGACACAAGGTATGGGGACCAGACACTAGACCAAACCTCAGGCATAGGAGGGCGACTTATGCTGCATGCAGCGGAACTGCAGGTTCCTGCACTTGGAGATAGACCTGCGATCCATGCAAAGGCACCAATGGACGAGGATTTCCTACTTAAAGTCAATACTAGCTTCTCGACTAAAACATTTTATATTCAATAACTTAAGAATTTTTTATAAAGTCAAATATACTGTAAGAAAATGACCCTAGTGCTTCGGATAACAACATAAGGGGCAGCCCGTAGAGGGAGTTTATATCCCGTCCCCGGGTGTCGCAGAGCAAACTGACACCCGCTTGCTCGACCTTAATAGAGCCGGCGCAATCGAGGGGCTGGTCTAGTTTGATATAAGTGTCGATTTCGTGACTCGATAATGTCCTGAAGCGGCACTCATAGTCTTCCACAGCACTAAAGGTTTGCCCGTCACTAGCAATCAGCGCCAGAGAGGTGCTGAATGTGACCCAGCGACCACTGAAAGCACTGAGTTGAAGCGCGGCCTGCTCAGCGGTTCCTGGCTTGCCGTAAAATCTGTGCTCAATATGGCACACCTGGTCGGAACCGATACAGATCCAGTTTGCTTCATTTTGCAATTGATCTGCTACTGACTGGGCTTTTGAGGCACCTAGTCGCAATGCCAGCGAGCCGGCGTTCTCGCCCGGGTTCGGGCGTTCATCGGTGTCGGGTGGCATCTGGGTGAATGTGACACCCAGGCTGGCCAGAAGCTTTTTTCGGTAGGGGGAAGTGGACCCCAGTATCAGGCGTGGAATGATCATATCCTGCTCGAGTTCTGTCATTGAAAAAGCTATTTTAGAAAGCTAGCCTGAAGGCGGAGTACCGCTGATGCTTCTTCCACCAGATCATCCATAATGACTTGCACACTCTTTACCTCGTCAAAATAGCCGATACTTTGTCCTGCCCCTGAGTGAATCAGGGGTTCAATGTCATGTTCTTCAATGGCCCCCAGTAAATCGCCGACCAGTACATCCTGATACGGCATCTTCAATGGTTTGGGAGCTTCTTCAGACTCCCATTCCTGACTCCAACCCGATCTAACTTGCCTAAATGTTTTACCAGACTCCGATCGGGTAATAACAGTATCCCCACTTCCTGCAGCTTTAAGTTTTTCTGTATTAACAGGATGCATATGCCCCTGATGTTCTTCTGATAGCAGCCACGCGGTCCCCATCCAAACTCCCGCTGCGCCCATAGCAAGGCCCGCTGCCACGTGTCTACCGGTTGCTACGCCACCTGCGACTAATACCGGAACATCTCCTGCGGCGTCAACAATCTGCGGCACCAGAGAATAGGTGCCGATGGGGCCCGTGTGGGCACCGGCGTCATAACCCTGTGCGACCAGCATA
>JABGVY010000469.1 GCA_018645845.1 Gammaproteobacteria bacterium
ACTCATGCTTACTAACGATATCACCAAGGAAATCTACATGCTTTGGCCCCAGCAAACCGCAAAAAAAATGAAAGGTACTCAAATGATTCCAAAGGCACCAGGCAGTCGAGCTACACGCCCCTGAAATAGCCTCTAACTCCTGTCCAACTCTTGTACAGGATTGATCTAATCCACCCAAAGATTCGGCCGCAGTGAAACGCATAATGTCGTTGTTTTTTAACTCGCTGATCACTTGCGGCGAAACGGAACGGTTCGAGTCCGCCTCACCTGCATGCGCAGCGATCATATCTAACAACGGTGCCAATATAAGGTTGCCCGATTGCATACGCGGCACTATAACAATTGGGCTCTTGGGATTACAGATAGCACGCTGCATTTATAAACTACCATCCTCCATATTCTGAAGCGCACCTGTGAAGACGAAAATCTATTGAGCCTGACGAAGAAACCGCGAAACTTCGACCGGGAACTGCTCCGCCAAACGCTCACTGCCACCCCAGGGCCAAAAAAGCGCATGCCCAACCCCCGGGACTATCCACAACTTAGCCTGTGGCAAAGCCTGGTAGGTTTGCACAACAATAGGTAATGGAAACGATTCGTCCCGGTCACCTGACACCAATAAGGTCGGGGTTTTTAAGCCTTCGAGGTCCGACACCTTTATATCGGCAACAAACTTCGCGCTGAGCAATGAACGAATCTTTTCCATATCTCCATTGTGATTACGCAGCAGATCCAGCCTGTACGCCCCTGGTAACAATTCAAACGGCTCAGCAGAGCGATCTTCAACAACGGTGTAAGCGCTGGCGGCCAAAACCAACGATTTAACTCTTGAGGGCTCCTGCAATGCCATCTGCAACAATGTCATTCCCCCCGCAGAATAACCCACGCCATAAATTTGTTTCACGCCCAGGAGATCCATCAGTTGCCACATATCTCTGGCAACATCTGAGATAACGAAACTACCCCGCAGTTTGCTGGACTGCCCGTGACCAGGTAAATCTACAGCAATCACCCTGTAACTATTTGCGAATTCATCCAGGAAATTCCGCCACTGTTCCCCATACCCCGAGTAGCCGTGGAGTAATAGTAGTGGTTTACCGGTTCCGGAAACACGGTAGTGAAGCTCACCTCCACTCGTCCTGATCGTTTCACTGGTATCCCAATCTGCCGCGTGAACATTCAGACACAGCATTAGGATAAGGATCAGGTATATTGGGGACTTCATAGGAATCCGACTCTTGCGAAAGGAATCGCAAGAATAAACTACTCGCCCTCACTAGTTACCCACTATTTGAGCTCGACTGAATGAACGGTAAGAATTGCCCGCGTATTTCTTGCTGAAAAATATACTCGAATCAATATCTGTATTGACAACTATCAACATGTCGCTTGCTTGCAGGTAAGTCTATTCCAGATTAGTGTTCTATCGGCCCGACGCACGCGCTCAAACGCATGTTGGTTTACTACAGGCAAAGTGGTTTCTCGCCACACTAAGTCATAGCAAGTAGAGGAGAGAACAAAACATGATAGAGGTTGAACACAAGCGTCATACCGACCTTTCCGCAGAGACAGTCTGGGAAGAAGTACGCCACTATGATCGTGTGCTGAATTGGATACCTCGCGGGGATGAAAGCAGAATCACTGTCAAAGGCGAAGGGATCGGCATGATCCGCGATATCGAGCTCGCAACCCAGGGTTATGTACAACACAGGTTAGTTGCCTTTGATAATGACAAGCGGATGTTTTCCTACACGCTCACCGCGGGTAAGCCCATCGGCATGCAGGACTATACCGTTGTCGCCACGGTGAGCCCAATTGATGATCATCATTGCACCATTCATTGGGCCGGTAAGATGACCGCTGATAACAAATTGAATGAATCTGAAATAGGTCAGGCACTGGAGGTGGCTCTGGGAAATATGACGACGGGTATTATTGCTTTGCTCAAAGGTGAAACGCCTCGTTTCACGGAGCAACCTAATGAGGATTGGCAACTACAGCAACGCGCTGACGAATGAGCAAACCATCGATAGCCACGCAGGATATTCATCACTGAGCTTTAGTTCTGTTCGTATCGGCAGCGGTGCGGACGTTTTTTTCACTATCTAATCCTTTTCGAGTCCCTGCCTACGACCCACCCCTTTCTGCTACTCCGGCGTTTTCTTGCGATACTTACTATAAAGGTGGCTCCCCTTGGCTGCATACGCACTAGCTTCATCTGAATGCGTCTCGCTTCCCTTCGCCTTGCGTCCCTTGCCGATGTTTTTCTTATTCCGGGCACGCTTCTTTGGAGCAGGACTTTTTGGCACAGGCTGTTTGCGGGATTTTTTCTTGGTCCCGGCAGCCTTGCCCGACTTCTTCAGCTTACCGGGGCCGGTATAGTCGGCCTTCAGCCCTTTCACCGATCGCAGTTCAAAGCGTATTTTTAGATAACGCTCGATACTGGAGTTCTTGTTCCAATCGATACGGTTAACCAGCGTAACCGCCTTGCCTTGCTTTCCAGCACGTCCTGTTCTTCCAACCCGATGCACATGGTCATCGCCCGAATGGGCCACGGTGTAATTGATCACCAGGTCAACGTCGGACACATCAAGCCCCCTGGCTGCGACATCGGTCGCTACCAGCACCTGCAACTTGCCATCACGGAATCGATTCAACACCTGCTTTCGGTCACTTTGCGGTATCTCGCCATGCAGATACCCGACTTTCAATGCAGTCGCTGCGAGATGTTGGCCGACCGCACTGCATTGCGCCCGGGTTTTGCAAAACACAAAAACCTTTTCAGCTTTTTCTTCTTCTACCAGCGCTTTGATCAGCTTTCGTTTGTGATCATCTCCGTCTGCCAGAACCATCTGTTGGGTTATCTGACTATGTCCTTGCTTGAAGGAGTCAACTTCAATAGAGGCAGGATCGTCCAAAATATCCTGAATTCGGCCAAAGTTCCTATGTTTCAATGTTGCCGAAAACAACAAATTCTGTCGTTGCTGCCTGCAGGAGGCAGCTATGGTATTCATATCCTCTGTAAAGCCCATGTCGAGCATCCGGTCAGCCTCATCAAGCACCAGAAACTCAAGGTCATTGAAATCGATTGAGCGCTTGTCCAGATGCTCTACCAATCGGCCAGGTGTCGCGATAATCACTTCAGGGTTCTTGCGTAGCAATGCAATCTGATGTTTGTAAGCTTCACCACCGATAACAATACCGCACTTGATAGGTGTGAATTTCGCCAGCTTTTCGAAGGTCTTTACCGTTTGGAGCGCAAGTTCCCGTGTCGGCAGCAGAATCAACCCCCGGGTACCGTAGCCCGGAGCGTCCATCCGAAGCATGTGATCCAGCATCGGCAACAGGAACGCAGCAGTTTTGCCACTGCCGGTTTTGGCAGACACCATGACATCCCGCCCCTCAAGAATTGCCGGTATGGCGCTGTCTTGAACCTCGGTAGCCTCGCTGAATCCCAATGTATCGAGCGCCTTAAACAGTTGTTTGTGTAAAGGTAAATCCAGTAGCGATGTCAGGTTCAGGTCCTTTTTTAGTATTGAGCATACGAGACTTGATATCTTATCCTGTTCAGGCTGTTGCCATGCCATTCTCGGCATAAAAATTGGATTCTTGGCTAAATATCACGGTCAAAGGGGCGCAAGCGACAATCTCCACCCTTTTTTGGTAGACATTTGCTATCCCGTTATTGAGCCCGGCAGCAATTTGTGGGAGCTTTAATCATTGTGAACTAATTGCCAGTAGACTGGCTCCAGCTTTAAAGGAGGAAAAATGGGACGACTCAATGACAAAATCGCTATTGTGACGGGAGGTGCTTCTGGCCTTGGTGCAGGCATTGCGCAACGTTTCGTCGAAGAAGGTGCGCTAACAATAATCACTGACATCAACCCAGAGGGTGAAGCCGTTGCCGAACGACTCGGCGCTGAGTTTCTTACCCAGGACGTCTCCGCAGAGCGCAGTTGGGTCGATACCATTGACGAAGTCCTCTCCCGTTTTGGTCGCCTTGATGTACTGGTGAATAATGCGGGTATTTTCAGTAGCAGCCCCGTCGACGAAACTCAGCTCGAAGACTGGCAGCGTGTGATGGACGTTAATCTCACCGGCGTCTTCCTGGGTTGTAAGCACGCCGTTCGCGCCATGAAGAAAAATACCGGGGCGACTCTCGGCTCAATCGTCAATCTGTCTTCAGTCGTTGGCCTTCGCGGCCAGTTGGGCGGCGCAGCCTACGGCGCAAGCAAGGGTGGCGTCCGGCTTTTGACCAAGACCGTGGCACTGGAAAATGCGGCGATCAGTATTCGCTGCAACTCTATCCATCCCGGCATCATCGACACGCCCATTATGGATCCAATTTTTGCGGCGGTAGAAGATCCTGCAGCACTACGCCACCAAATTGAGCAGCGGTTACCCATCGGCTATATAGGGGATCCCGCCAGAGATATAGGGAATATGGCTGTTTTCCTGGCGACGGATGAAAGCGTCTACATTACCGGCGCAGAAATGGTGGTAGACGGGGGCATGACCATCGGGTTGCCCTAGGGGCCTGCTGGTACTTACCATGCAGGAGTCTCACAACGTCGGGGACTTACAAAAGCCAAGGGGCTGGTCGAGGTCAACGTGACCGCCCCCCAGCACTTTGTTGCCGATCACGTGCTTGCCTGAATTTACAATAAGGCCGCATGTTCAGCTCGTTGAGCGGAACATTGAGAGCGCCGATACATTATAATCCGCAAACACTCACTGCGACATTTACCAAATTAATTCCGTTACCCCCTCTCCCTCTCCCATGTCATTGATCCGCTCTGGTTGGACAACGGTGCTGCTGATGGCCCTGGCCTCTGCAGTTGCTCAATCCTTTGGCCGCTTCACTTACGGAATCTTACTCCCGGCAGTGCGGGATGACATGGGTATCACCAACACCCAGGCAGGCTTCATCGCTGCCGCCAATGTCGGCGCTTATTTGCTGGCCACACTCCTCGTCGCCTGGGCAACAAACCGTTATCTATTGCTTAATGTCATGCGTCTTGGCCTGATAATGGCGACCCTGGGTCTATTACTGGCAAGTGTCTCCAGCTCGCCCCTTATGCTGGGCATGGCCTTGTTCATCGCCGGTGTTGGCGGTGCATTTCTCTGGATTCCTGCACCGGTTATTGCCTCCGCTGCATTACCTCAGGGCCGACGACCACTGGCAGTCGGCCTGATGAGTTCCGGTATCGGGCTTGGCATCGTCTTTGCCAGCATATTGAGCGGCGTCCTGCGATCATCGCAGGGCGATCATGCCTGGTCCAGCGTATACCAGATCCAGTTCTGCATCGCCTTCCTGGTTCTGGCCGGCACACTGTTTGTCGTTCGTCATGACCAGGCTAAACCGAAGGGGGACGGAGGAATTGGCGGGTTCAGCGCATTACGCCGAATGCGTAGCTGGCTTCCACTGATCCTAGCCTACGCTACATTTGGGTTTATGTACCTTCTGGTAATTGGTTTTCTAACCACAAGATTAGAAGACGACAGCGCATGGACCACAAACAACGCAGCCGTTGCTTTCACGTTAATGGGCTTCGCCATGATTTTTGGTGGTCCAACCTTTGTCGCCATTTCGCACCGGGTTGGTATTCGCCTGACACTTTCAGTCGCTTACGGTCTCTGGCCGGTGTTCGTCTGCATTGTGCTGACAGGATTTTATCTGCCTACGTTAGCTGCCTGTATCGGGCTTGGACTTCTCTTTAGCGCATTGCCAACGTTGATGACGATCTATGTCGTCGAGAACTCAACGGCAGAAGACTATGGACCAAGCTTCGCGGCAGCAACGCTGACGTTTGGCATCGCCCAGACCATCGCACCACCAGTAGGCGGGTTTATCGCCGACCTAAGCGGCTCATTTACCCTGGTATTTCTGCTGTCGGCCACCATGGGTGTTATCGGGCTGTTGGCATCACTTCGCTTGCCAAGACCTAACCTGCAAGAAGTAACCTGACGTCCATCATCAAACCGGCTCTTATCCAACTGGTTGGCCAATACTAAGACAGAGTATTAAACTGAAACAGGTTGAGTGCGGCTACAGATCCTTTACAGGCACGGACGCGGAGAGAGTTACTTTAGTTCTGTCTCTGAGACGGAAATAGAACAACGTGAGCACAATAAGGTTCAAAACCCCTGCTGTACTCGCAAAACTGAATGACCACCCGTAGTTTCCCGTCAGGTCGTAAAAGTATCCGCCCATGAAACCACCCATCCCCATACCACCCCAGCCGAAGAAGGAAGTAATCGACATGGCGCGACCCGCAAATCTGGGACTGACCATCATACGAGTACAGATCAGAATGCTCGACATTACCCCTGAATAGGTAAACCCAAAGAAGATCGCAAGCAAATACAAAGCCGTTGTACCTTCCACCAGAGGAAACCACATGACAGAGACCGTCTGACCAAAAGACATCACTATGTATGCAGGTAAAGCCCCAATTTTATCAGCCAGGCTGCCGCCCACGATGCGACCAAGGGCACCCGCTGTCATCAGGATGAGCAAGGCTCTTGTCGCATATTCAAGCGTGTTGCCCTGGTCAGTCAGCATCGGCACAAGATGTACGATCGGCACGGCCATACAGTTGCAGCAGAAGATCACTGCAACACTTATCCAGATAATGACTTCTATTTCAGACAACGGGAATTGTCGAACCTCAGCATCTGGTTCTAGCCTTACTCGCTCTCGCCACGGCGACTCCCTAATGAGGAACCCGATCGGCAGCGCGATAATTAGGTAGCTGAGTGCAAGATGCTCATAAGTTGCCTGCCAACCGTAGGCCGAAATACTCAAACCACACAAATATGGGACCAGCGCCTGGCCAGCGGCGCCACCCGCTGCCGTAATACCTAACGCGAGTCCCGGCTTCAGCCGAAACCAGAAGCCGACGTTTGCATAAAGCGGCGTTGTGGCCATTGCGGTACCAAATGCACCGAACAAAAAATAGTAAGCATAGAACTCAGAGATAGAATCCTGTCGACTCAACATAAAGAGGCTAAAGGACATAACGATTGCCGCAACAACCCCAAACCATCTCGTACCATAACGGTCTGCAACGAATCCCCAGAGAACACCAAAGATCGCTGATGAAAATGAGATAGTGGTGTACCCAAGCGCAGTCTGTCCTCTACCCCATCCAAACTCCGAGGCGAGCGGTTTCAGGAATACCGAAATGGAACCCAGAGTGCCGAATGCCAACGCGCTGATTGTGAAAACGACAGCTACCATCAACCAGGCGTAACGTTGATTCTCTTGATCGCTTGAGTATTTTTCCATAAGAGAACTGATTTACTTTCTATGTGAGCGTGACTTCTGTCGTCCAGAAGACACCTTTTCTTTCATCGAAATGCAACAGAAAGCCAAGACATTCCTGCATGCTATCCCATAACAGGACTCGCAGAACCCAGCAATATCCGCCCGGGTCGCATCGAACGCAGCATTATCGACGTTGTAGTTCTTTTGCAGGTTCATTAAAACCAAAAAATACCCGTGGCGTTCAAATCCTGTTCCCCCGTCCCTGCAAAAATCAAACACCCTGACCAACGGCCGGCACTCGAAGGAGTTTGGCGTCACAAGGGGAAACCAACATTTGCGCAATGGGATACGGAACAATCGGCTTGACGGGCCTTTTAGTGGATAATACACGACTCTACAACGACTATTCCCACGATTATGCTTTTCAGACAACTCTTCGACACAACATCTTCCACCTACACCTACATCCTTGGCTGTGACGATTCCCACGATGCCATCATCATTGACCCTGTATTCGAACAGCACGCACGCGATACGGCCCTGCTTCGCGAATTGGGCCTGAAAGTAAAATACACCATTGATACACATGTCCATGCCGATCACGTGACAGGATCGTGGCTGATGAAAGAATCTGAAGGTGCACAAATCACCCTGTGCGGCAGCTATAAAGCAGAGGGCGTTGATGTTGAGCTAAAAGACGCCATGGTACTGGCATTTGGTAACTGTTCAGTGACAGCCCATGCAACGCCCGGTCACACAGGTGGCTGCTTCACCCTGGTGACCAACGACCATACTATGGCTTTTACAGGTGACTGTTTGCTGATTCGAGGCGCAGGGCGAACCGATTTTCAAGCGGGCGATGTTCACACCATGTGGGACAGCATCAGGAAGAAAATATTCTCCCTGCCCCAGGAGTGCCTGCTTTACCCAGGTCATGACTACATGGGACGCACGGTTTCGACGGTGGCTGAAGAAAAGCAGTTCAACCCAAGAATCGGCGGCGATGCACGGGAAGAAGATTTCGCCGGTTACATGGACAACCTGGGCCTGCCGCATCCCAAGCAACTGGATATTGCCCTACCGGCTAACCTCAAGTCCGGCAAACCTGACACGCCCGTTTCGAAGCCAACATGGGCTCCCATAAACGTTACCTTTGCCGGCATCCCCGAAGTCGAACCTGACTGGGTCGCTCGACACCTAGGGGACATCTGCGTTCTTGACGTAAGAAGCGAAGCTGAATATTCGGGCGACCTGGGCTACATTGAAGGGTCAATACTGATACCGCTGGATCAGCTCAGAAGCAGGATCGGTGAGGTCCCAACAGACAGACCCGTGGTGGCAATGTGCCAGTCGGGTAAGCGTTCGAGCATGGCAACCCAGATTCTGAAAGCATCAGGCATCGAGGACGTCGCAAATATTCCAGGAGGCCTGATTCACTGGTCCCGGCTTGCACTTCCCGGATTGGCAACGACCTGATGAGTGATCTGATGAATGACCCGATGAATGACCTGGAGGGAATCACCGTTGTTGCCCTGGAACAGGCCGTGGCCGCGCCTTACGTTTCAAGCAGGTTGGCAGAAGCCGGTGCCCGCGTTATCAAGATCGAACGCGCCGAGGGCGACTTTGCCCGGCACTACGACCAGCTTGTACATGGCCAGAGCGCTTACTTCGTCTGGCTCAATGCAGGGAAGGAAAGTGTCACGCTCAATCTTAAGGATGCCGCTGACTCGGCACTGTTTCGAAACATGCTCAGCGCTGCAGATGTGTTTATCCAGAATCTAGCCCCTGGTGCACTTGGTCGTCTGGGATTCGAGCCGGAACAACTCACCATAGACTTTCCCAACCTCATTATATGTTCAATCAGTGGCTACGGCGAAACCGGCCCTTATCGCACACAGAAGGCTTATGACCTGCTGATACAGGCAGAGACGGGCCTGTGCTCGGTCACCGGCGTGGATGACGAACTCACCCGTGTTGGCGTTTCAGTCTCTGATATCTCTGCCGGTATGACCGCTTATCAGGACGTACTTCAGGCACTGTTCGCCCGTGAACGGGACCCTGAACACAAGGGCCGGATTATCAATGTCTCGCTGTATCACTCAACCGCTGACTGGATGAACGTTCCCTACCTGCAACATCGATACGGTCAGTTCAAGCCACAAAACCATGGTTTGAAGCATCCTTCAATTGCACCCTATGGTGCATTCGTCTGCGGTGACGACAAGCAGATCCTATTCAGCATTCAAAACGAGCGTGAATGGAAAGATCTATGCCATCAGGTCCTGGGAGATGAAACGCTCACCAACCATGAACATTTTTCGAATAATTCGCGCCGGCTGGAACATCGGCGAGAACTTGAGCAGCTCATCACCAAAAATTTTGCAGCATTTGACCGAGAACAGGTTATCGAAAGACTGGCGGCGGCAAATATTGCCTATGGTCGCGTGAGCGACCTAGATGATCTTGCCAACCATCCGCAGAATCGCTTCAGGAACATTGATACCCCAAACGGCACTGTTAAGGCGCTGGGGCGAGGTGCCCTGGTCGAAGGACAAGAACATACTTCCTTGAGCGTGCCCGAACTGGGGCAGCATAGTGAAAAAATCAGAGCAGAATTTGGGACATAGCATCGAATTCAACAATTTCTTAGTCACCTCGTTTGCATTCCACCCTTAGAGGGATTAAAACTGCCGCAACCGCTATCGAAAAGGACCAACCTATGGATGTCTCGACTATTATTACACTCGTCGTACTCGCCGTGCTCGCCATGTGGGCAGTAGCCATCTACAACCAATTAGTTGCCTTAAAAAATCGATACAAAAATGCTTTCGCACAGATCGAAGTCCAACTGAAACGTCGTTATGACCTGATTCCAAACCTGATCGAAACCGCTAAAGGTTACATGGAACACGAACGCGGACCTCTGGAAGCCGTGACCAAAGCGCGTGATGCCGCCGCATCAATGCTGGCAGATGCAGCGAAAGATCCTGGAAACGCTGCCGCAATTAAGGGCCTGGCCACACAGGAAGGCGTCCTACAGAGCGCTCTTGGGAAATTCGGTATCGCGGTAGAAGCCTACCCAGACCTTAAAGCCAGTCAGAACATGATGCAGTTGACTGAAGAACTGACCAGTACAGAAAACAAAATCGCGTTTTCGCGCCAGGCATTTAACGACCAGACAATGAGCTACAACACTTACCGTCAATCGTTCCCTCAGGTTGTGTTGGCCGCAAGCTTCGGACACCCAACGGACGCAGAACTTCTGGAGTTTGCAGACAGCGAGGCAATCCAGGAAGCCCCAAGCGTTTCATTTTAAGCAACAAGTGCAGCGCAACGGTGGGCTGACGAACTGACATGGACTTTTTTGAGTCTCAAAATCTGGCACGGCGAAACACCAGGTTTCTTCTTCTGCTCTTCCTTCTGGCGGTTGCGTCCCTGATCATCCTGACCAACCTGCTCATATTCGGCCTTGTAAGCTTCCAGGACTCAGCCCGCACCGCATTGGGCCAATATTACTTTTCCTGGGAAGTCTTTTTTACCACCACCTGCGCCGTTGTACTTCTGATCACGCTCGCCAGCCTATTTAGACTGCTGTCACTACGGAAAGGTGGGGCAGTGATCGCCGAACTCATGGACGCCGAATTACTGGTAAACGCGCAAGGTGATCTGGACAAACACAAACTGCTGAATGTCGTTGAAGAAATGGCCATTGCATCAGGATCCCCTGTTCCGCCGGTCTACCTCATCAACGATCCAGCGATTAACGCCTTCGCGGCAGGCTATTCATCTGGCGACGCGGTCATCGGGGTAACCTACGGCGCGATGGAAAACCTGACCCGGGACCAGCTACAGGGTGTCATCGCCCATGAATTCAGTCACATCCTAAACGGCGATATGCGCCTGAACATCCGACTCATGGGGATGCTGTACGGCATCCTAATGCTAGCGCTGGTTGGCCAGACGATTCTCCGCAGCGTTGGCGTTGGCGGTCGAGATCGATCACGCAATACCATTGTGGTCATCGGCGCTGGACTCATGCTGGTTGGCTACCTTGGGCAGTTCTTTGGTAATTTAATTAAAGCAGCGGTAAGCAGGCAGAGAGAATTTCTGGCTGACGCTTCCGCCGTTCAGTTTACCCGCAACCCGGAGGGTATTGCTGATGCCCTAAAACGCATCGGCGGCTACAAAACTGGCTCGGTCTTGCAACACCCCGAAAGCGCGGAAATCAGCCACACTTTTTTTGCTGAGGGAGTCAGCTTTTCTTTTGCTTCACTCATGGCAACTCACCCCCCCCTGCCCGAGCGAATAAAGAGAATTGAACCCCTTTGGAATGGGAAGTTTCTGGATTCAACTCTGCCTGAACCCGCGCCCTCTGCAAGCAGCTCAGAGGGCGTCATGGGGTTTTCATCATCAGTTAATATCGACGTTGATGAAGTACTCGCTCATATCGGCAACCCGCAACAATCCCAGGTTGACCTGGCGCGACAAATTATCGCCGCGTTACCTGACGAATTCACCGCCGCTGCACGCGAGCCATATTCAGCACGGGCCCTCGTTTACCTGCTGATGCTTAACCAGAGTAATGAGGCTCGTATGCAACAGCTTAGCCATCTGCAAACATCATCAGACCTAGGCGTATACGAAGCTCTGGAAGAACTGATCAGCCACGAACACCTGCTAAATCCCGAGATGAAACTTCCGCTGCTGGAAATCGCGTTACCCACTCTTCGTCAACTTAGCTACGGGCAATACAAAATATTTATGGCAAACCTGGATGTTCTAATACGCGCCGACGGCAAGGTTGGCCTATCTGAATGGGCGATACTGAAAATGATCAGTAAACACCTGGGCGAGGTGTTTGAAGCCAAACATACCCGCGTAAGACACAACACACTGGAGTCCGTTCGCAACCACTGTGAAGTTCTGCTCTCACTGCTTGCTTATTGCGATAAACAGTCGGGTGTCTCTCCGGACGTTGCTTTTGTAGCTGGTAAATCAGAACTGGGACTGGAGGTTCAACTCAAAGACAAACAGGATCTGAACTTTAAAAAAATGGACGCCGCCCTGGATGCGCTGGCAGAACTGCACCCCCTGCGCAAGCCGAAGCTCATTAAAGCCTGTATAAAAACAATTAGCGCTGACCAGATAGTCAGCGTTATCGAGTCCGAACTGCTTCGTACCATCGCCGACACACTCGAATGCCCGATGCCACCCATGCTGAATCCAGATAGAATCGATACTTTAACAACATAGAGTCATCCCATGCCCGGCCCCCTTCACGGTTACCGAATACTTGACCTGACCACTGTTATTTCAGGCCCCTTTGCCACCATGCTTCTGGCGGACCAGGGTGCAGATGTTATTAAAGTCGAGGGGGTAACAAGACCTGATCACGCCAGAGGCGCAGGTCACGGAGAAAACAAGTTCACCGCAACCTTCCTGAACAATAATCGAAACAAACGATCATTGGCGCTTGACCTGAAATCGGATGAAGGCAAGGAAATTCTGCTGAAACTCGCAGCAACAACAGATGTCTTTATTCAAAATTTTCGGCCCGGGGTTGTCGAGCGCCTGGGAATTGGCGAAGAAGAAATCAGGAAAGTGAAGGAAGATATTATCTATGTATCAATTTCGGGGTTCGGAGAAAAAGGTCCCTGGTCGCACAAGCCTGTTTACGACCCGATCGTTCAGGCTATCAGCGGACTGACAACAATACAGGGGGGATCAGATGAAGCAAGGCCACGGCTGGTAAGAACCATTGTGCCCGACAAATTGACCGGCATAACAACGGCACAAGCTGTCACAAGCGCTCTGCTTCACAAAGAAAGAACAGGAGAAGGCCAACATGTCCGGGTTTCCATGCTGGATGCCGTAATAGCCTTCCTGTGGGCATCAGACTTTGGCGGCCAGACCTTTGTGGGCCGGGAAGTTAGCACCCAGCGAGCTGCGACCTTTATCGACCTGATTTATGAAACAAAGACCGACTACATCAGTGTGTCAGCCATGACTAATACTCAATGGAAGGCCCTTTCGGGAGCGGTTGGTCATCCCGAGTGGGCGGATGATGAGCGATTTAGTACGCCTGCCCAAAGGGATCTCAACGCCAATGAGCGACTTGGCCTGACACAGGAGGCCCTGCTTAAGCGATCCGCAGAGCAATGGCTAACATTACTGGACGATGCAGGCGTGCCCTGCGCGCCGATACTCAAACGCAGGGAAGTCATTGAGCATCCCCAGGTGGTTGCGAGCGATTTATTGATCGAACTTGAGCATCCGGAGGCAGGCACCATTCGGCAAACAAGACCCGCTGCCAGGTTCTCGAAAAGCACCCCGGAACTCCGAAACGGAGCCCCGGTACTGGGTGCCGATACAGATGCTATTCTTGCTGAAATTGACGTCCCTGATGACATCATCAGCAAACTTAAAAACAGCGGCATCATTGCATAATTGTTGACGGCATAAAGACATGAAAATTGGGCTGATTTCAGATACTCATATTCCGGAAGCCATGCCGGAACTCTGGCCACATGTGTTTGACCAGTTCCGAGACGTTGAATGCATCTTACACGCGGGTGATATTTACGACTTTTCTGTTCTGGATCGCCTTGAACAGATCGCGCCAGTCTATGCTGCCCGGGGAAATGGCGAGGATGGCTCCGGTGGCCGGGAAGTCCAACCCAATGACCACCGGGTAAGGGAAACATGGACGATTAACCTGCTTGGATTCAATATTGGCCTTACCCACTATATTCCAATGCCCGAAATTCCACCCAACCTGACCATACAGAAATGGAAAAATCGGTTATTCCCTGACACTCACCTGGACGTACTCGTTTATGGCGATACGCACGTCGAACAAATCGATCTGATCGACAATACCCTCTGCATCAATCCCGGATCCCCCACTTACCCTCATAATCTGTCATTGCAGTTCGGGACGATCGGGTTTCTCTTTCTTGATGAACCTGTGCCAAGGGCGGAGATCATGCAGCTCACAGATTCGGGAACAACGCCCTTCGACTGGGCGGCGTCACGCCGCCCCTGGTGACAGCGATATTTTTTCGACGCTGATACCCTGCTCCGGGTCCAGGTCTACCAACGCAACAGACATTTCTTTCGCTCCCTGCGCAAGGTTTGGTGAACCGGGATAGGCCGCCAGGGTTTTGCCGTGTTGCATGCTTGAAAATACATGCACATGCCCCAGAGCAAGATAGTCCAGCTGGCTCGCTTCGATTTCGCTCGGCGTAATTAGAGATGAAAGCATTTCGGCACCGCGATCGACGTAGTAACCGTGTGTGACCCCCAGATACCAGCCTTCATGCTCATGCCGGGGCACATGCTCTAATGGCTTATGACCTGGATGATGATCAACAATTCCTCTTCCCCAGATCGTGACACCGTAGTCCTCGAACCTGCAAACCGATCCTGATTCATCCTGAAGGAAGGTAATATGTGAACCAGCATCTCGCGGGTCATAACGGTGGTATACGGAGTAGTCTGCCATGCAGTCGTGGTTACCTGTGATCATCACCACGGGACACTCTAGTCGGGAGAGTTGCCAAGTAGTGAAGTCCAGGCAGGGTTGCTTGACTCTGTTGTGGTCAAAAAGGTCGCCGGCCAGTAAAAAGAGGTCGACATCATGCTTGATAGCTTCATCAATAACCGCTGTAAAACCGATCTGACCCGAACCAGCTTCAGCACCATCGCCAATATGGTCATCAAGATGGATATCAGAAGTATGCAGAAGTTTTAGTTTTCTTTTCATAGTGGCAGGCTAACCGACACGCCGATCAAACGCGAATCAGCAACTCTTAGTAGACCGTTGGTTTCCTGGATAATATCAAAGGACCATCTTCCAACAACCTGCTGTTGGAAGAGAACTGCCTGCGCAGAAAAGACATTTGATCCCCAAGAATACGACCGCTATGGGTGAGCGCGAGGTATTCGGCATGGTTTGGCCGGTATGGCAGCGCGAGCAGCTCCATCGTGCACTCATCCAGCAGATAATTACCCTTGCGTGCATTACAACGCTTGCAGGCGGTGACCACGTTGGTCCAGTTGTCCTGGCCGCCACGAGAAGCAGCCAACACATGATCACGACTCAGGTCGCATTCCTTGAATAATTTGCCGCAGTATAAGCAGACATTCTGGTCTCTTCTAAACAGTGCACGGTTCGTCAGAGGTGGCTCTTTTCGCATCTTGTCATAGACCTTCCCCTTACAGGCTATGATGCTGTTTAAAGTCAGCAAGGTCCGCTCGCCGTTTAGTCTGGAATGACCTCCCCTGACCTCCATGACCTCTTCACCATAGGTCCAACTCACCAGTTCGCGTGCATGCAGACAAACGGCTTCCTGCCAGGTAAGCCAATCGACCGGGACACCGGCGGTATTAATTCGGAGAATGCTGGGGTTCACGACGCTGGGATTCACGACAATAACCGGAGGACAAGTTCGCCGATCAAGCCATTCTTGAACGCGGAGGTTACCACTTCGTTTTCATTTTTTAACATGACAGGCTGGCAATACCGGTTTAATTCATCTTATCTATCATTAGCATTGGGTCAAGTCTTTCATCGTTTATGATAATCTTTGCACCCCCTTCGCTAGCACGTCTGAATAATGGCAAACCCAAAGGACGAGGTTTACTCCAGGCCCATGCCTTCGATCGAAGCCTTCCGGTTCGACCAGTCCGTGGCGGACGTTTTTCAGGACATGATTGAAAGAAGCGTCCCTGGCTACGGGCTTGTGTTACAGCTGATTGGCGTACTGGCAGAAAAGTATGGTCGGCCGGGTACCCGAGCCTATGATCTGGGTTGCTCGCTGGGCGCATCTACTTTACAGCTCCGGCGGCACCTACCGGATGATTGCCATGTGGTCGGGGTCGACAACTCTGAGGCTATGGTATCAAGATGCACGGCCAATCTCAGCAGAGATCATTCCGCTGCCAGCTATGAAATTTTGCTCGAAGATCTGCGCGAAACAACTATCGAAAACGCGTCGATTGTTATCCTCAACTTCACACTGCAGTTCGTTCCAGACGAGGAACGAAAAAATATTCTTGCACATATTTGTGAAGGCCTTAATGTCGGCGGCATTCTTCTATTGGCCGAAAAAGTAACATTTGAAGACCCCTCCGAGCAGGCCTTGATGACAACCCTTCATCATGACTTTAAAAAGCAACATGGCTATAGCGATCTCGAGATATCACAAAAACGGGCGGCGCTGGAGAATGTGCTGATCCCCAATACCGAAGCGCAGCACAGGCAGAGGATGCACGATGCTGGTTTTTCAATTGTCGAGCAGTGTATGCGTTGCCTTAACTTCTCCACCTTCCTTGGTATCAAGTGATGTCCGGACAACTCACCGGAAATAAACCTAGGGTCCTGCTAACTGACTTTCTAACAACTGCACGCGAATGGCTGTTTGCCCATTTTGTTGCATCGACCCATTGCTTTCACGTCGCACACGTCATCGCGCAGCCCATCCAGGCCACATTAATTTCGACGTCTTACCAGGCTCACAACAGGTCTGGTGAACAGATAAAAGTAACCGCGGATGCATTCTGAGACAGATCGTTTCATGGCTGAAACGGCCGACACCTTTCTGGCACCATTTCACGAAAACCTGCGTGCGACCCTCTCGAGCGAAACACGAATTCACGGCCGTGCTGAAGAATGGGACGCAGCACTCGCCACTGTTCAATCCGGCACTCGGAAAAGCCAGTTTGACACCGATACTGTTAGCATCGGTGACCCGAACGCGGACTTTGAAGAAGTCCTGACAATGTTCCTGCCATGGCGAAAAGGTCCATTTCAGGTAGGTAAAACTCTGGTAGACACGGAATGGCGTAGCGACTGGAAATGGCAACGGATCAACAGGCACATAGAACCTCTTAAGGGAAAGCAGGTCCTGGATATTGGATGTGGCAATGGCTACCACCTGTTTCGAATGCTCGGCGCAGGCGCAGAACTTGCGCTCGGAATCGACCCGACCATCTTGTTCAATTACCAGTTCAGTCTTCTTCAAAGGTTAAGTCAACCCAACAACGCCTACCTATTGCCCTTGCGAAGTGAACACCTCCCCCAATTCAATGGGTTTGATACTGTTTTCTCACTCGGCGTGCTCTATCACCGAAGGTCTCCCATAGACCACCTGAAAGAACTACTCAGCTTTGCAAAACCTGGCGGCGAACTTGTACTGGAAACACTGATTGTTGAGGGCGATCAAAACACGTTACTCATCCCCCGGGACCGTTATGCAAAAATGGCAAATGTCTGGTTTATTCCATCAACATTAATGCTGGAACTCATGCTTCGTCGCGCGGGGTTCATTGACGTTAAGACAGTCGATGTGAATGTCACCAGTTTAGAAGAACAACGAGCAACCAGGTGGATGCAATTCCAGTCTCTGGAAGACTACCTGGATCCCACAGACAAAGCCAAAACCGTGGAAGGCTACCCCGCTCCTGCCCGGGCAATTCTCACAGCACGAAAACCAGTCTAGGCACCAGGAAACCTTTGGCCGGAAACTGCGCTAGGGCACAGCAGTGATCTTATGGCGTTGCGCATGTCTGCGAAGGTAAGCCCAGATCGCCCGGTTAAGCGTTTCGTTGTCATTATCTTCGGTTTTTTGGTGTAACGACACCAAAATACGAGTGAGCGCGTCATGGTGGTCATTTACATCAGCCAGTCGATATGAGGACAACTCCGTATTGATGTCCTGTTTGTCTCTGCTCGACAGCAGCGCCTCGCCTGCTGCAAAAATGATCTTCATCTCACCAATGTCGTCCAGCCTGCGCTGGATCCCCTCGGCCGTCTCGTCGGCAATTGCATTGATGAGTAACCCAATCAGCGCGCCATCCGACAAGCTGTAAAGGCTCTTTAGGTCTGGCAGCAACTGTGTCATTAAACGCTGGCTCAACATCCTGAGCGCACCATCAGCATGCGGGATCATGACATTACCTCCGGTGCAAAATAGTCCAGCAGAATACGGTTTTGGCGATCCGTCATGACCCAGCCTGCCATTGCCAATATCGAGTCCTTGCCCTCTCCCTTCTCAAAATTTTCGGAAGACGAAATCCAAATTGCCACGGCTTTCACCGAAACAAAAATTCGCCACCATCTGAGCGCCTGCTCGTTGCATGACAGTCCACTCGCCTCACACCAGATTTGGATGGCCTGATCATGAGGAATCAGCCTACCGGCCAATTCGAGGTCTTCCCCTGACCACAACGGATCCAGGGACCATGCCAGGTCTTCCAGCGGATCACCCAAATGACACATCTCCCAGTCGAGAATAGCGGTAATTTGCGTCTGGTCATTGAACAGGAAATTACCCGTTCTGTAATCGCCATGAACAATTGAGATTTTCTGGGCTGGTGGCGGCAGGTTCGCCGCGAGCCAGCGAATCGCAGCCTGGGCGATAGGCTGCGGGTGTATTTCGTCGTCGTCAATGACCCCCTGCCAATATAATAACTGCTCCTTGGCGGTCGAAGCGACATGAGGAACCGTCATAATTTCGTCAAACTTTAGGGCAAACGGATCTTTCGCCGCGAGGGACCCCAACAGGTTGTACTTCTGCTTGCCGATTTCTTGCTTCTGCTCTGAAGATAGCGGCGCAACATCACTCATTGGATTTTCAATCGCGGCCATGATGGAAAAAGGCTGTTCAAGAAAATCTGTGCTGTTTTCCAGGAAAAGTGGCTC
>JABGVY010000470.1 GCA_018645845.1 Gammaproteobacteria bacterium
CAGAGAAGGGCTATCCCAAACGACGGTGAATGTTATCACTCAAGATTCGAGTGGGCTGGTCTGGATAGGTACGACTGAAGGATTAAACATTTACGATGGAGAGAAGTTCGAGACTTTTTTTAATGTTCAAGCTGACCTGGCATCCCTGTCACACGATTATGTTTCGGCGATAGTCGAGGACTCCCAGAGAAACATCTGGATAGGCACTGACAACGGATTAAATGTTTATAACGCAGCGACATCAACCTTCCGCCGCGTTGATATAGTCGATACGAAAGAAACAACGCCCCCCGTTACCGGTCGTGATAGTTCCGTCCGAACATTGTTTATTGCCTCAGATGATAGCTTGTGGGTTGGTACAGGCGCCGGGTTGATCAAGGTAACGAGCGATGGTTCGCAAACACATTATCGGCATGAGGCTACTGATCCCCAAACATTGGGTCAAGGTGCAGTTCACGCAATTGCTCAAGACACCCAGGGTAATATCTGGGTAGGAACTAACACTAGCGGTCTGTCGCGACTAAGCCCTGCAAGCGGTGAAATTATCCGGTTTAGGCGAGGGTTCTACGAGAGTGACCTACCAGGTAATGTGGTCAGAGACCTTATGGTAGATCCCGAAGGTGATCTTTGGGTAGCAACCTACAATGGTCTGTGGCGTGGCGACACGGAGACCTTGCGGTTCCAATATACGCCATTAGTGTCAGACGAAGGAAAAGTTACGACTAGGACGAGGAACCTACTGAGCGACAACGAAGGTCGTATTTGGGTGGGCACAGACGACGGTCTGTTTGTTTTAGATCAGGAAGCAGAGACGTCCTCGAATTTCACTCACAAAGGCAGCGATCCGAGTTCTTTATCAGATAATAAGGTGTCTGCGTTGTTTGAAGATGCGGGCAGAGTGATCTGGGTGGGTACCTATAATGGTATATCGAAATGGAATTCCGCCGCTCCCAGGTTTGCGCTTTATAAAATTGATCGCAACACAGAAGGGGAACTGGCTGGCAACAGCATCACGTCATTCGCTGAAGATAAAACAACCTTATGGATTGGAACTTTTACTGGCCTAACAGCCTATGACAAAGCGAGTGGTGAGTTCCGCCGAATGGATGACTTTGCTCTCAGTGACAACCGAGTGATGGCCTTGGCGGTTGAAGAACAAGAAGAGAACTCTACGGTCTGGATTGGAACAATGAACGGTGGATTGACCGCCTTTACCGAGAACACCGGGTTAACCAGACAATACACATCAAGCAGCAAGGCATCCAGCCTGGCTGGCAACCAGGTAAGTAAAATCTTTGTCGATAGCCAAAAGCGGGTTTGGGTTGGTTTGTATGGGACCGGTCTGGATTTATACGAAGGTGGTACTTCGTTCAAGCACTACCCCAACAATAAGGCTGAATTTTCCGACCTCCGAATAACTGATGTTGCAGAGGATGTACTGGGTAATATTTGGATCGCGAGCAACGGTGGTGGCTTGATGATTCTTGATCCCGAGAATGAGGTTGTGACAACGCTCAGGCACAATGTCGAGGATCGGAGCACGATAGCTTCCGATAACCTCGTATCCGTTTCTAAAGGTGCTCGGGGAATGTGGGTAGGTGCCAGGGACGCCGGCCTGAGCCTTGTAAATCCGGCAACGTTAGAAGTCACTCTCATCACGAAAGAAGACGGTCTCTCGTCAGTCGCAGCGTATGGCGTGCTCGAAGACGATAATCTCGGCGCATGGGTCAGTGGCGGGAAAGGGTTGTCAGTTCTGAGGGAAGGAGGCCAGTGGGACATCTACGACACTAGCCATGGGCTTCAAGCTGACGATTTTAACAGCGGTGCCTACCTAAGAATGATGGATGGTACCTTTTTGTACGGCGGGAATTCCGGTTTTAATGCCTTCAACCCTCTTGAAATCAAGTCGAGTACATTTTCACCCAAGGTGGAGTTAACCGGTTTTAAAAAACTGAACAAAAGCGTTGCGCTTGACAAATCATTTGTTGAGTCCAGCGAGATTGAAATTGAACACGACGATTATGTGATCGAGTTTGAATATGGCGCAATGGATTACTCTAGCCCCTCACGGAACCAGTATGAATACCAGTTAGAGGGGTTTGAGCCTGATTGGGTAAAAGCAGGTAACGATAGGTCAGTGGCTTATACCAACCTGGATCCAGGCAGATACACCTTTAGGGTAAGGGCGACCAACGGTGATGGAATATGGTCAAGTGACCGGCTAGCGGTTGAGCTAAATGTACTTCCTCCCTGGTTTCAGACCTGGTGGGCCTATTCGGGCTACCTTATTCTGGCGATACTGTTTCTAACTGGCGTCTATAGCCTAAACTCAAAGCGGCTGGCGCGAATCGCTGAAGACAGCCATCGGGCTCGACTTGAAAAGTACATTCAGACCCTAGAGCAAGCGACCGACGCGATAGCCATTGCATCCGAAGAAGGCGTTATTGAATACCAGAATGCACTGTTTTTAGCGTTGTTTAAAACGCCAGAGTTAGCTTCTAGTGATGGTAGCCAGTTATTAGAAGCGCTTTTTGATTCCGCTGAAGAGAGAGCAGAAGTGCAATCTCGTGTTGCGGAATCAGGACGATTCTCCACTGAAGTGGTTCGCCGACTGGCGGTGGATAAGTTTTATGAGATTAGCGTTGCACGAACCGAGTACCAGGGTGTCGTGACGCTTATTGCCATTGCGAGAGATATCACACAGAGAAAGGAGACTGAACGCCAGTTAGAACACTATTCAAGGAACCTTGAAACACAAGTTGCCGAACGAACTAGCTCGTTGGAAGAAGAAGTTAACAAAAGTATGCTGCAACAACAGGCGCTCGAAAATTCACTTGTAGAAAAAGAACTACTGATAAAAGAGGTCCATCATCGAGTGAAGAATAACATGCAAGTTATCTCGAGCTTGCTGAGTATTCAAGCCGAGGGTGCAGGAGACTCGGCCTATTCAAGCCTCCTTAATGAAAGTCAGCAACGGATTAAGTCCATGGCGCTGATTCATGAAACACTCTACCAATCAGATGATCTTCTAAAAATTGATTTCCAGGAGTACATAGAGTTATTGACCAATAGTTTAAGTCGTTCATACGTGATTCCAGGAGTTTCAGTTTTCGTGGACGTCAACGTAGCGAATGTGGTGTTGGATCTGGAAACCGCCGTGCCATGCGGTCTCATAATCAACGAGCTTGTATCTAATTCTTTGAAACATGCATTTCACGATAAGGACGAGACAGGGATCATACAA
>JABGVY010000471.1 GCA_018645845.1 Gammaproteobacteria bacterium
AATTATTAGTGGTACTCGCATAACGAGGTGGAGAGTTTTCGATTCCCCCAAATACCAAAATTCGGACAGACGGCGGGTAGATAGTGTCAGACGGTTGCATCGTTAGGTGCAGGTGCTGAAGAGGTCAACTCGAACATGATGATTCAGGCATTCACTAGCGTGCGCCTGGTCAACAGTGCATTTCTGACCTGTTTAGTCTTCGGTGTGTGAAGACCCGGGCGTCCTTGCATAAGGGTTCTCCCGGTGCGCGAGGATAGGAAATTTAAATTGGATTTGTGCCTTTTCAGTGTTTATGGCCTTGTCAGCCTTCACTGTTCGTGAGCATGAATATTTCCAACCAGGCAAACCATGCAAGTTGACTGATGCCAAATATTTCAGTGAAGGCTCCAGCAGGATAAATTGTAAGAATACCCACAATGCCAACAAAAACCCCAAGGTAGTTCAGTGTTTTATGGAGTTCATTACCTTTTAGAGCAGCAGTACTTAACAATAGAATCCATAAACCTCCAACGATTTCGTTCCCGCCACCTATACCTTCAACTACAGTCTTAATTGCTCGCAAGACTGTAATAGCTTGCTCCGGATCCTTAACTGCTAGTTCGAATACCGCGGCAATACCAATATTTGAAATCATTCCACTAGCAATCATTAAGCCCACCCAAACAACGCCAAAAATAGCGGCTATTTGTGAAAGTGTTTGTGTCCTCACCTTCAAACGTTCATGAAGCGCCGATACTAATACAGACAACAGAATTCCAAATAGAACATACATAATGAAATTCAAGAACTGCGAGGCTCCCTGATTCTCAGCTAAAAAAGCCAGTTTTTTCCTTATTTGGGTTAGAAGCCAACTTGGGTAACCAAAATCGAACTATTATTGCATTCTCATGAAGGCTGTAGTTGTCTTGCAATGGCATATACAAAACTTTACAAGGAGCTTCGTGTGCCTAGCAAGAAATCTGAGGTAAACAAGGTTCAAAAAGCGACGATTGTTGGGCAAGAAGCAATCTCTCACTCTCGTTCTAGAACTCACATTAGTGCGAAGACGCGATCTGGTATTGAGTTGATACCCTTAACGAAAGTGAAATATTTCCAAGCAGAGCATAAGTACGTAACAGTTCGCCATGAGGGCGGAGAGGTTCTTATTGACGATACACTTCGTGACCTTGAAACGGAGTTTGGTGACCAGGTAGTGAGGATTCACCGTAACACTCTCGTGCTGATGAGCCATTTAGAGGGCTTAGAGAGAGACGCTTGCGGTCATTACCAGGTGAAGATGCGGGGCATTGACGAGCGCTTGGACGTTAGTCGAAGGCAAGTATCAGGCGTGCTGAGGTTAGTTCAGTCGTTGCAAGATAATTCTGCGGTAAAAAGTAGCCCAGCGCTTTTTCCTTTGACAGCGTAACCGCTGCTTTCCCTCTATAGCACCATAATAGGTGAGCGTTTGGAGCAATTTTAAGAGAGCATTTCTGATTCACCATAAGATCGGTAATTAGCTGACCGTACTTGTCGCTATGCGCATGGGAATCGTGGAATCAGCCAGAAACAAACAAGCTTCCGATTCAGGTCAGGCGCTGGCTTTCCAGGCACTGGTTTTGTTGAGACTCATCTGAAGGGGAGTCTTGCTACCGGTGATGGTCTCGATGCAAAAGCTAAGTTGTTTGAGCCATCTTGTTGCTGTAAATCATCCAGTTGAACGACCTACCGATAGGTTCTGCGAAAGCTGTTACTACAGAGCAGACCTCGGCTGCTAGAGAGGGTGAATGCGCACTGGAAGTTCGGTAATGCCTTTCACAAAGCTGGATCGAAGTCGAACCGCATCGCCTACGACTTCAATTTTGCTGAACCGCTTCATGATTTCTTCCCAAAGAATGCGTAACTGCATCTCAGCGAGCCTGTTACCCATGCATCGATGGATACCAAAGCCGAAAGATAGATGATGTCTTGGACTTGTTCGGTCTATCTGAAACTGATCAGCATTCTTAATAACATCCTCGTCTCTGTTTCCAGAGACATACCACATCAAGAGCTGATCGCCCTTTTTAATTTTTTTATTACGCAGTTCAAAATCTTCATTTGCGGTACGTCGCATGTAGGGTAAAGGCGTTTGCCAACGAATTATTTCAGAAACCATGCCAGGAATGAGGCTCGGGTCGCCTCGAAGTTTGTCATATTGTTCCGGAAACTGGTTGAGAGCGAGAACACCACCACTGATTGAGTTTCTTGTTGTGTCATTGCCACCAACAATCAAAAGAATCAGGTTGCCGAGGAACTCAAAAGGCTGCATATCCTTAGTGTCTTCACCATGGGCCAACATTGAAATCAAATCGGAACCAGGTTGTTTTGCTGCTCGCTCATTCCAGAGCTCTGTGAAGGCCGCAAGACATTCCAATAGCTCTGCTCGCTGCTGTTCTTCGGAATCAACGATTCCTGTACCCGGTGCTGCGGTAGCGACATCCGACCATCGGGTGAGTTTCCTGCGTTGTTCAAAAGGAAAATCGAAGAGAGTGGCGAGCATTTGAGTGGTCAATTCGATCGAAACTTTGTCAACCCAATTAAAAGTCTCGTTGACGGGCAGTTCGTCGAGTATCTTGCCTGCTCGTTCGCGTATTACCATTTCCATCTTTGCGAGATTAGGAGGTGCAACAACCCCACTGACCGTTGCTCGTTGAAGATCATGCTTAGGCGGGTCCATGGCGATGAACATTGAAAGCCCTAAGTCGTCAGGGTTGGGTTCGGCATCGACTCTGGGCCCCAGTGCTATGCCATGGGCGGAAGAAAACAAATCATGATTCTTGTCAATAAACATGATGTCTTCAAACTTTGTAATAGACCAGTATCGCCCGGTTTCTGGTAAGTCGTTGAGATGAACGGGGTCTTCTTCTCGCAGACGTTTGAAAAAGTCCCAATGCGCATCCCGTTCGAAGAATCGCCCGTCAACCATGTTGATTTCTTCAATAGGGATAGCATAGGCATCCTCGGGTAGCGGCGGTGGTTCGCGCGAGAAAATGGCACTAACGGGTGGTTTTTCTGTCTTCTGTTCTGGTTGTTCGCTCATGACTGTTTGGCCTCCCTCTTGGAGATCAATGTGAATATTTCGGAAAGATGACAGGGAGTATAAACCACACTGTTCCGAAGAACAGTCATGTGTGGTGCTTGCTAATGACCATTCAAATTTAAGGTAAGCTGATTTGGTGATTCTTTTTGATGGTTAAAGTTACTTCACGAAAGGCAACGCTGCGCCCTCTGGTAATGCAACGTCGAATCCATTCAACGTCATGGAAACCATGGTATAGAAACCGGCTAAAGCAATGAGCTCGGTCACACCGGTTTCACCAAACTTCGAGACCGCCGCTACATACGTTTCCTCACTGAGTTCGTGACTCTGGTGAAGCTCATTTGCGATGCGCCAGGAAAGCCTGTCGCCTTCATCTGAGAAGTCAGGCACTTCACCAGCCTGGATAGCATGAATGACGTCATTGGGAACCCCGGCTTTTCTAGCCATGGGTTCATGGGCGAACCATTCGAACTGCGCTTTCCAGAATGCCCCTGTGACCAGGATCGTGAGTTCTATGTAGCGCCGGTCGACAGACGACTTAAACCGAAAATATCCGGCCAGGTTCACCAGTAAACGACCCATTTCGGGTGTCCTCAACCACATATCAAGGGGGCCACCAATGTGTCCGTTCTGGGGCCTGACAGGGCGGTTGGCGATGATCTCATCAAAGAGGTCACGCTGCTCCGGGGTCAATTCTTCTACAGTTTTTCTTGTAAGTCTGGTCATGGTTAGGTTCTCCGAATACCAAAATTGTGGTCACATGATAATGGTAGCGTCTATTTAGAAACAGGCGAATGGCTTTAGAAATTTTTCATATTCAACCCCGCTCAACACCAATAAAGTGCGACGCTTTTAGTTTCGAGTTCAAATACCACTCGACCATAATTAAATTGGGCACCCACGCTAGCCATGCTACTGCCTGAAAAGCTTCCGTAGGATCAACATTAAAAGCGCTAAACAAGCCCACACTAAAGGTTGGGTACGACGCGCCAGAAAATTCGACTGTTTGAGGAGTGGAAAAACAAAAAATGCTAGCGGCAAGGATCTTTGCCAGGTCAGTCGCAGCAAGATTGTTAGAGTTTGACCCAGAGGGCTGATAACGATATGAATTCCACTAGTGATCTCCTCAATAGATATTATAAATCGTATTTCCTGAAAGCCAGTGATGTATTGTTAGTCCAGGGAGCGAGCTGAGGTAAAGTAATAAGATGAACACAAACGAAATCCAACAAATACCGCTGGTCATTGGGGTTACCGGTCACCGAGACCTGGTTGATGCAGAAATTCCAGGCGTGCGCGCCCGTATCGAAGCGCTTTTCTCCTTGCTCAAAAACAATTTCCCCGACCTGCCTCTTTTAGTCTTGACAGGTTTGGCAGAAGGCGCTGATAGATTGGTTGTCGAGGTGGCGGCAGAGTTCGACTCCGGTATCGTCAATGTGCTTCCTATGCCCAAGTCCTTGTATGAGCTTGACTTTCGAGATGAAAGTTTGGGGGAGTTTAGTCGTCTTGAGGCGCGTTATCGTACTATAGAATTGCCATTGCTGACGCAATCCCGTGCCGAGGATGTAGCGTTGCAAGGGCACCAGCGCGATTTGCAGTATGAGCGCCTGGGTTCGTTTCTGGCGGCTCATAGTCACATCCTACTGGCACTTTGGGATGGAAAATATAACCGAGCTGTTGGTGGCACGGGTCAGGTGGTCGATTTTCATCAGCGCGATGTCAGTGCGCTGGCTGACGGGCAATCCAGATCGCGGTTAGACATTAGTGACGATGAAAGTGATTTGGTTTATCACGTGGTCTGCTCACGGGAGTCTTCTGGACTTCCAAATGACGAGCTCGAGCCTTGTACGGCAAGTTGGTTTACCCGCAACGACATGACGCCGCGAGTCGCCGTTCTTCCTCAGCGATATGTTGACGTATTCGAGAGTGTACAGATGTTTAATCGCGATTCGCGGGCGCTACCGAGTGACACCTCACATTTCGATCTTGATCCCGTGGATGTTCCAAAAAATGCGGCTGAAGCCTGCGGCGCCATTCGCCAGGTTTACGGCATGAGCGATACGCTTTCCTCTCGCTATCAAAAGCGTGTTTTGTGGGCATTAAGAACGACCTTACTGTCAACCGTGCTCGCTGGGTTGTGCTTTATTGTCTACGCGGACTTTAGTGGTCAAGGGAGTTTTATCTGGGGTTATTTCCTTTTTGTTGGATTGGCTTTGGGTAGCTATTGGCTGGCACAGGGGCTTGATTGGCAGCGCCGCTATCTGGATTATCGAGTGCTTGCTGAAGGTTTGCGTGTTCAGTTTTATTGGGCCCTAGGTGGCGTCGAAATGGAAAACCCGAGCCGTTACAGTCACGATAGTTTTTTTCAAGGGCGAGATTTACAGCTCGGTTGGATCCGCAATGTTATGCGGGTCACTGGTTTACACGTTGATGCGGACTTTAAGCCGACGGAGGATGAGCTTGCAGCCACAATAAAAGGGTGGGTAGGTAGTGATAACTCAGGCCAGTTGGGTTACTACCGGCACAAGGCTGGAGACAAGTTAAGTAAACACAAGCAAACTGGCTGGGTGACGGCAGCGACTTTTATGTTGGGGCTGGTGGCGGCTGCGGTGCTAGCGTTTGGCTCCGACTACCTGCATGGCAGTACGAGTAACTGGCTGGTTGCAATAATGGGCCTTTTGCCAATAGTTGCCGCATCGCGCCAGAATTACGCGCACCGGTTAGCCGAGCGAGAATTGGCGGCACAATATAACCATATGCTGAACGTGTTTGAGAATGCACATCGATTGTTAAAACAAACCGAGAGCGCGGCGGAACAGCAGTCAATTCTTCGTGATTTGGGAGACGCAGCATTGAATGAAAATGCGCAATGGGTGTTAAGGCAGCGAGAACGGCCGTTGCCGGGCAGTGACGCAGCGGCCTAAGGAAAAGACAAGAAGAACGCGAATCAGAAGGCGAGCATCTTGTTTGTCTGGCAAGTGGTGCTGATCTGGGAACATCTTCGGTTTATCGTGGTCATAATATGTTATAACGTAACATAAATGTCGATGGTGGGCGCAAATGACCGCTGAAAAAAACCGTGTGCTTCAAGTCGAAGATCTTGAATTTCACTACGATCAACCGCTGATCAATATCGCAAAATTTGACGTCGCCAGACACGAATGTGTTGGTCTGATTGGACCCTCAGGCTGCGGTAAAACGACCTTTATACACTTAATAGCGGGTCTGCTTCAGCCTATCAGGGGGCATATCCAAATCAATGGCGTGGATTTGTCGCAACTCAGTGAGCGGGAAACTGATCGCCTTCGCGGGCGGTATATGGGCGTCGTGTTTCAGCGTTTACATCTGATCCCCTCAGTTAGTGTCATCGATAATCTCTTATTGGCGCAGCGGTTTTCGCGTACCAAGGTAGATCGGTCTTATGCGGTGAACCTTCTCGAGGAATTGGGAATAGCCGCTCTGAAAGAGAAGAAACCGAGCCAACTCAGTCAGGGGCAGGCGCAGAGGGTAGCTATTGCAAGGTCGCTGGCGCATAGGCCCGCGCTGGTAGTTGCTGATGAGCCTACCTCTGCGCTTGACGATGGTAATGCCGCGGATGCGATGCGCCTGATGCGCACCTTAACGGCGCATGCTGATGCGGGTCTCGTCATTGTGACTCATGACCAGAGAGTTCGTCGCGAGGTAGATCGTGTTGTTAATCTTGGAGATGTAGCATGAGCTTGCTTCGGCTTGCGCTCGCTAATTTGTTCGCTTCTTGGCTCACGTCTGTCGTGAACGTGCTGTTACTTGCGCTTGGGACAGCGAGTATTGCGATTCTTTTGCTCGCCAATGCGCAGCTTTCGTCAGCACTCTCTAGGAACGCGGCAGGAATTGATTTGGTGATCGGTGCGAAAGGGAGTCCCTTGCAGCTTGTGCTCGCTGGTGTTTATCACGCAGATGTACCACCGGGCAACATTTCTTCGGCAGAGATAGAGAGGTGGCAGGGGCACCCAAGAATAGCTTCAGCAATCCCCTTGTCGCTGGGTGACAGTTTTCGGGGGTTTCGTGTTATCGGCACAGTCCCGGCTTTTGCCTCGCTTTACGATGCGCAGATCGCCGATGGACGTATCTGGCGACGTCCATTTGAGGCCGTCATTGGGTCGCGAATGGCGGCGGTCACCGGTTTGGCAGTGGGTGACAGCTTCGCGGGTGTGCACGGGCTGTCGGACGATGGCGAGCGTCACGAAGAATCCCGTTATCAAATTGTCGGTGTGTTTGAGTCAACCAACACCGTTCTTGATGGCCTGATTGTGACCTCGACAGAAAGTGTGTGGTTGATGCACAGTCGCCATGCGGCTGAAAGCGCGCCTCATCAGGATGGGGTAGCATCTCATGATCACGAAGCGGTACAGCATGACCATGAGGCCAAGGCTCACGCCCATGAAGCGAAGCAGCAAGAGCGTGATCAGGGGCAACTTCACAATAGCGTCATACGCCATGGCGATGATATTACGTTATTGCTGATTGAATTTTCCTCGCCCATCGCGGCATTGACCTTGCCGAGAGAAATCAATGCTGAAACAAACCTCCAGGCGGCGTCTCCGCCCTATGAAATCACTCGGCTGTTGCAGATTGTCGGTGTTGGACTTAATTGGCTAAACGCTTTTGCAGGGAGCTTGGTAATTGGCGCAGCCCTGTCAATTTTTGCCGCGCTCTATGCGTCGTTGCGTGCTCGACGTCATGATCTAGCAGTCATGAGATGTCTGGGGGCCACGAGAGGCGAATTATTTAATTTACTGTTTGTAGAGGGCTTGTTGCTGACTATTGCCGGTATTGGGGTTGGACTGGCCTTCGCGCATGGTGGCATCGAACTGCTAAGTGTTTGGTGGGGCAAGGGGCAGGCCATTTCTGTCAGTGGATGGATCTGGGCAGAGAGCGAGTATGTTCTGGTTTTCGGCTTGCTGTTAGCCGGTGCGGTCGCAGCCATGTTGCCGGCCTGGCAGGCTTACAGTGCTGATGTGGCGCGCACGCTTTCTGCGCCTTGAGGAGGTGAAGATGCAACACAACAGTATTAAGGCAATTTTTTATGCGTTATTGCTTAGCGTCTGCTCGCAGGCGTCTTCGCAAGATTCAGATGGGCTAGATACCCCCGTGCAGTCCAATAACCAGCAGGTCTATCAATTCGAGATTCTCTCCGAAGTAGGTTATACCGACGAAAATGGGCGGCGAATTATCGATGTGATCGAGGGCTATCAGGTTAATCTTGCACTAGCTGTCGAGACCGATCAGGGCCAGCCTGTTATTGGGCTTGAAGCCGTGTTTACGCTGTCAGGCAGCAGCTTTCTTATTGCGCCCGGCCAATTAGCGAGTCGCACCAGCACCGACGAAAGCGGTATTCTCGAATTCGGTATCATGGCAGGAAGAAAGGGCATGGACGAACTGACGGTCTCTTTCGGTGCGAATAAGGCCTTGGTTTACCTTAATATCATCGGCCTTTCGAGAAACAATTTTCCTGTCGGACCAACACAAGAGGTCGACCTTAGTTGGCCCGAGCTGATGCAAACAAAGCTTGATTTTGTGGATGGTGATTTGGAAATTAGTTTTCCAAAGCGTGTTCAAGAGCGGCAGGGCGAGAGGGTTAAGATCTGGGGTTTCATGATGCCGCTGAACGCAGATTTGCAACAGAAACATTTCCTGGTGACGTCGAGTCCGCCGCATTGTTTTTTTGATATCCCTGGTGGGCCCGCAGGTGTCGTTGAAGTTTTTGCCGATCAGGGCGTCGAGGCCTCTTGGGAGCCCGTCCTGCTCCAGGGCACGTTAGCATTGATCAGTGATGGTAGTGCCGGCGTAATCTACCAGCTTAAACAGGCTGTACTTATCGAACACTGAAAAAACGAGACGCTCGCGGTGATAAGTGTGTATCTAGAGGCGTTGGTGCAGTCAGCTGGCCCATCATTGTGTTATGTTATATCATTAACGTTCAGGAAAGCGATAGGTGGAGAACATGTCTGTACATGCATTACAAACGACCAAAAAAGCCTTGCAGCAAGCGGAGTCGTATTGCAAAAGTCGTGGGTCACGATTGACAGAAAAACGGCGACAGGTGCTCACTGGATTACTGGATTCAAAAAAGGCACTCTCCGCATATGAACTCGCTGACTACTGCCGTGAAGAGTTGGGCTATCAATTGCCTGTTATGTCGGTGTATCGCATCTTGGAATTCCTTGGCGAAGAAGACCTGGTCCATCGCCTGAGTCTTGCTAAAAAATATGTCGCCTGTGCGCATATTGCTTGTAAGCACGACCATGAAATTCCTCAGTTCCTGATTTGCACGAATTGCTCGGGTGTTCAGGAAGTCAGTATTGATGCCAAATTGATTCAATCGTTGAATAAGTCGGTGACCGATGCTGGGTTTCATCTGACCAGCCAGCAACTTGAGTTCGATTGCCTGTGCGGGGATTGTGTTGATTAAACTGAAGGTAAATGGGAGTCAAGGGGCCTTAAATGGAGCGAGCCTGGTTCTCGATAAAGCATCCATAAGCCTCTCTGTTGTTTGTGCAATACACTGTTTGCTGCTGCCTTTGGCGTTGGTGCTAATTCCCTCTATAGCGGTGCTGCCGATAGCCGATGAGCGCTTTCACCAGCTTTTAGTGGTACTAGTATTGCCTACGAGTCTCTTTGCGTTGACGATTGGATGCCGACGCCACCGACAATGGCGCGTCATGGTTTGTGGTGCCCTTGGGCTGACGGTCTTGTTTTTAACGGTGCTTGCTGGTCACGAGATGCTTGGTGAATTTGGTGAAAAATCACTCACTTTGCTGGGCGCCATCTTGGTAGCTATTAGCCATATAATTAATTTCAGGCAGTGCAAGGCAACAAAATGCAAGCACTGATCATTCTTGCTCATGGCTGAGCCTCTCTCGGGTATTGCCACTAACATCATTACGGGTTTTCTGGGTGCTGGTAAATCTACGGCGATTCTGGACCTGATTTCAAACAAACCCAATGATGAAAATTGGGCAATCCTGGTTAACGAATTTGGTGAAGTAGGCATAGATGGTGGCCTGCTCTCGGCAAATCATTCTGAAAAGGTGCATATCCGGGAAGTTCCAGGTGGGTGTATGTGCTGCTCGGCTGGTTTGCCGATGCTCATGGCAATGAATATGCTGCTCGCCAGAGCGAGACCCCAACGCCTCATTATAGAGCCTACAGGTTTGGGGCATCCCTCAGAGGTGATGAATGTCCTGTCCGGTGAACATTATCGTGACGTCTTGGATATCCACTCGACGGTGACGCTGGTTGATGCGCGAAAAATAGCCGATCCGCGCTACACTAATCATGCCACCTTTAACGAGCAGCTTGAGATGGGTGACGTCATTGCCGCCAGTAAATCAGATCTGTATGGCCCCGCTGATTTTGATGACCTGCGTTCGTACCTCACTCAAAAAAATTGGTTGGAACAACGGACACTTGCCAGGGTCGTCGATGGCAAGCTTGATCTCGAATGGCTTGACCAAAAAAGCAAATCATGGGGTGAAGGCAAGCAACCGCCGTTCGCAGGTTCGCCTCTGCCCTCGAGCGAAACGGACCATAGAGAATTCCCTCCAGAAGGTTACATCAGGCTGAGCAACCAAGCAGAGGGTTTTGCGTCGCATGGCTGGATCTTTCGGCCTGAAACGACCTTCAACGAAAAAGAGATCGCGGCGCTGCTATGCAATAGCAAGGCAGATAGAATAAAAGCGTTGTTGCTGACCGACGCGGGTGCGTTCGGCTATAATTTTTCGGGTGACGCGGTTCAGCGGGTGCCGCTGAACGCGCTAAACGACAGTCGTATTGAGGTAATCGCGGCTGGAGAGTTTCCAGCCGCAGAGTTTGAAGCGGAGCTACTGGCGGCCTGCGACCTTCAATAACGGTAGCGTAGGCCAATCAGATAGCTACGACCTGACTCGGGTGCAAAGTTCTTTAATCGGGATGTGTGGTTTCGGATTTCCTCGTCAGTTAGGTTGTTAGCCTTCAGAAAAAGTTTCAGACTTCCGGCGCTGCCTAAATCCCAGTGATAGTCGCTATAAAGTGATACCTCGTCGTAGCCCTCTGTTGAATATTCGAATTCACCGGTATCTTTCTGGTCACTAACCTTGTTGAGGTGAACATGTAAGGTCCAGCTTGGGCCATAAAACTCGACTTTTGTGCCGATCTTGTTTGCGGGAATGAGCGGAATATTTCCACCAGCATCGAACTCTGCGTTTACGCTGTCACCAAATAGCGACCAGTTAACGCCCAACCGTTCTGATTCAAAGACATTGACATTTACTCGAGCCTCGATCCCTCGAAACTCGGCATCGCTTGCTAAGTGTTGTGCGATCAGTTGCTCTTCGAATTCTTCACCTGTCACACTCAAGAAAATATAATCGTCGATCTGATTCATATAGGCACTTATTTCGCCAGTAATGCGGCCCGTGTGATAGCGATAACCAAGCTCCAGATTGTTTGATGTTTCTGTATCTAGATTCGGGTTGCCAATTTCAAGCAGGTTAGTTGCTGCATGCAGTACCAGGTCTTCGTTGTCGAGGACACGGTTACAGGTGCTGTTGTTGACATTCGAAAATAACTCTTCGACAGACGGCGAACGGGAGGCCCGTGTAAGGCCGAGGAATGCATTAGATTCACCGTTAATTTTATACAGCAAACTGCCACTGGTGCTGAATTGCGACTCATCGCTGTCGCACTGGCCTGTCTCTACCTTGTTCGCGTCGTATCGGAAACCGAGTTCTAAGTTAAATCGTTCAGCCTCATATTGTTCAAAACCAAAAATGCCGAGGTTCTGAATATCTGACTCAGGAATAAAAGCTTCCTCGCCGATAGCGCTGAATTCGTTATCGGTAAACTGAAGGCCATAGACTCCAGACCAAGCACCAGTTGCGCGTCTGTTGAATGTTACGCGGCCCTCGTAACCTTCGTTACTATAAACGGTGCCAACGACTTGTCCGCCGTCCTCGAAGTATTCGATCTCATCGTGGGCATAGTCGGTATAGGCCAAAGAGGCTCGGACGGACTCAATGAAGCCTTTAGAAAAGCCGATTCCAGCTCGAAGATCGTGGCGGGTTTGCTCGATATCGAGACGCACAAACTCGACTTCTTCGCCGTGTCCGTGCTCGTCCTCATGCCCTTCTTCGGCATGCTCATCTTCATGCCCCCCCTCACCGTGCTCACCGTCTTCATCGTGGTGCTCCTCTTCTTCGTCACCATGTGCATGCGTATGCGAGCCTGGTGGTAAACCATACTTGTTGTTCAACTTACTGGTAGAAAACCCAATAAAACCACGCTCGCCGATAAATGAAACACCTATAGAGCCGCTATCTGATTCACTGTCTGAGTTGCCAATGAATCCCTTCGTATTTGGAAATGCCTCTTCATCACCGTGATCATCTTCCTCATGGCTTTCGTCGTCGTGGTGTTCTTCTTCTTCATGTTCCCCCTCGTGTGCGTGAGCAAGCGCCTCAAGTGCCTCTACGGCGGCTTCGTCGATCGCAAAACCTGGGATTTCAACGGTATCGCTGCTTCGCTGAAAGCCCTCAAGGTGAAACGCGAAGTTCCCGGTGCCAGCATCAAGACGAAACATTGTTCTATCGCCACTCGTGTTGTCGTTGTAAGTGTGTTCAACGATGACGGCTGGCTTGCTGGGAATGGTCTCCGGGATACGTCTGTCGATAACGTTAATCACGCCGCCGATGGCTCCGCTGCCGTAAAGTAAGCTGGCTGGGCCTCTAATGATTTCAATTCGATTGGCAAAGCTGACCTCGACACCTTCTGCGTGGTCAGGGCTTTGGTTTGAGACATCAGTGGTACCTACGCCATTTTGCAGGACGCCGATGCGATTGCCGGTATGACCTCGAATGATAGGGTGTCCCACACCGGAACCGAAGGAGGCGCTATTAATACCAATTTCGCCTTTAAGCGTTTCCCCGAGGGTATCCGCGATTTCTTCCAGCAGTGCTTCGCCCGTCAGAACGTTGATGGGTTGCATGGTTTCAGCAGCCGTTGTTTTAAAGGGTGCGGTAACGACGACCTCTTCCATGTATTGGTGGTGTGCATCCCGGTGGTCCTCAGTCGGGTCTGAGTGCGCGAGGCCTGACGACAATAAAAAAGCGGCCACGATTGCGTGCCGCAAGGCGGCGTAAGGTTGTTTCTTTTCGATCACGGGTTGGTCCTTATGTTGATATAGGGTGGATCACGTATTTTTATAGAGATGATATAACATAACATTTAAAGATGGGAAGTCCAACTTGTTGATCGCTTTTCAGATCGAAGCTCGTGGACGTAGGATGATCGTCGGCTAGAAAGTGCTTTATCGTGAAAACGTAAATTGGTGGTGTTGTGAAATGGGCTGTGTTTCGAACGATTTTGTCTTGATGCGCTTAGTGGAGCGATAGGTCCGCTGGTCTTTCTGGCGTCCAACCTACTTCACGAAGCGTCGAGACAGAACAGAATGCAGGGTTTTCTGGAGTCGAGTCTCGGCGGCGCTCTACGCTTCAGGCCTAGGCCGTTTGTGCCAGGATTAGCATCATTATTAAGAATCCC
>JABGVY010000377.1 GCA_018645845.1 Gammaproteobacteria bacterium
CATCCATTAATCACGGGTACCTGACTGGCATCGATAATTTTTTCCAGGTCCGAGTGGTGCATTAAACGAGCCATGATGCAGCTGACATTGCGCGAAAGATATTCGGTTTCGTATCCAATTCCGGACAACACAAAGTTCGAAGTCATCCAGTCGACAAAGATCGCGTGGCCACCCAGTTCCGTCATGGCAACTTCAAAAGACACCCGGGTTCTGGTGCTGGTTTTCTGGAATAGCATGGCTAGCGATTCGCCAGCGAGTAACTGGCTGTACCCTCTCGGATTAGCCTTGATGGTTGCAGCGCGGGCCAGAATATCCTGAATTTCCTCCGTGCTGAGGTCTTTAAGGTTAGGTATGTGTCTCATTTCCAAAATCCAAAAAAAAAAGCCGCCAGGCGGGCTTCTTTTTAGTCATGATCAACAATCGCAAGCTACCGGATAGCGGTCTATTTGTACAGCGATGTGTGAATCATGTGTTACATCTATGGTAGCGTGGTGATATGTGCGGCCGATTTAATATCATTGACAATCCACTGACCCAGCTGATTATGGAGGTGGTCGGGGGTGATGTACCCTGGAGCGTGACAACGGAGTACAACATTGCGCCGACTCAGTCAGTGCCCGTGCTTCGGCATTCAGGCGAGGAAGGTTGGGACATGCCTTCCATGAGGTGGTGGCTGGTGCCTTTTTGGTCGCCGCAACCCAGCACCAAATACAGCATGTTCAATGCGAAGTCTGAGACTCTGACAACGAGCAGCGCCTACAAAGAACCGTTCAGGAAGCGCCGGTGCGTTATTCCTGCGTCGGGTTATTACGAATGGAAAAAAGAGGGTTCCATCAAGGTCCCTTACTACATCGAACCCGCGACCGAGTCGGGCTTTGCTTTCGCCGGGCTCTGGGACCGGTGGCATCGTGGTGACCAGATTATTGAGAGTTGCACGATAGTGACTGCTGCTTCGCCAGACCCTATGAAAAATATACACCACCGAATCCCTGTTCATCTGACCGTAGATCAAGCAAAAACCTGGGCAAATCAACAGACCGAATCATCCCGCCTTCAGGAACTGCTCGTGCCGGAAATCCGCATGGAGGTTCAGGTGACGCCTGTATCGACAATCGTGAATAATGCAAGAAACAAAGACGACCGATGCGTGCAGCCGGCGGGCGACACTATCAAGATTCACTAGGGAAAATTCATTTGGACAGCTCGCCGAAGTTAATATTGGGCGGTGAAAGTGATCTGCTGCTAGTTGATTTTTTGCGAGCGAAGCCTGATAGAAGGCATTCGCTGTTTCGGCCCTGGAAAATTTTTGGAGCGATAATGGCCAGCAATAGCCCGGCTTCACAGCCGGGTCAGAAGTGCTGTCAGCTGTTAGCCCATCTTGTAGAAGCAGGCCTTGTTGCCATCTGGATCACGAAAGTAGCCGCCGTAGAAGGTAGGCATTCGCTCACCGGGTTCGCCCTCGTCGGTGGCGCCCAGTTCAATCGCTTTGGCGTAAAGTGCATCGACTTCCTCGCGGGTCTCGGCGGGTAGTGCAAGCATATTACCGTTGCCAGGGTTGGGATCGCTCTCATCATACGGAACACATACGGCAAGCATGGGCTGATCCATTCCTGACCCGATGAACGCGATTCGGCCGATATCCATCAATACACTGGCTCCTTTTGAAGCCAATACGCCTGACCAGAAGGCCTTTGCTTTTTGCATATCTTTAGTGCCAATCGTGGCGTATCCAATCATCGCGCTCTCCCGCAGTTAGGTTTAAATGAAGTGGCATCATACTTGCGTAGTGTCGGGGATGCCACGGGACCTTGCCACAAAAGCTTGCGGCTTTTAATTGCGACTTACGTGAAAGGTGCCGTCTTCGTCCAGGTTGTCCAGAGCGTAGCCGACTTCGTCCCGGATATCCTGTTCAGACCGGCCTAGGCTGCGATAATATTGCAAAAGGTTCCACATCAGCGCCTGGCCATAAGCGGTACCGTCAATGCCTTCGTCCTCTCCGGATTTCAATCCATTCAGCAGATGATCTTTGGTAAGTTCAAAAGGGTTCATTTGTCCTCCAATTGTTGTCGCTTCCTGAATAGTCAGGATTGTCTGAATGCAGCGATGAATCAATAGCTGTACTAATCCGCGGCTCCCAGTCCTATGCTCTCACACCTATCCTCTTAAGCCTATGATCTTAAGCCCATGATCTTAAGCCCATGATCTTAAGCC
>JABGVY010000464.1 GCA_018645845.1 Gammaproteobacteria bacterium
CTGGCAAAACTGTTAAAAACAGACGCAAAGAAAACTGCTGCCCTGTTTTCAGGCAAGCAAATCATCCTCAAAAAAACCACCGACAGGGCCGAAGCCGCAAAATATGGCAAAGCCCTGAAGAAAGTCGGTGCCGATGTCAAAGTCAGGATCATTAAAGCGAGCGCCGTGCCCGCTGGTGCTGATGTAAAACCCGCTCCGGCTCTTTCAAAATCCGCTGCGGCGCTTTCACAACCCGCTGCGGCGCTTTCAAAACCAGCTCCGGCGGTAACACCGACCGGGCCAGAAACACCTGCCATAGACACTGCTGGCATGTCACTCGCCCCCAATGAAGGTGACCTGTTTGATCCTATTCCCAGTGCCGTCACCCCTGAATTAGACCTGAGCAGTTTCTCGGTTGCTGAAAATGATGACCGGCCGCTAGTGGAACCATCAGAGGAAGTGGTCGTCGATCTGGATCTTTCCGAGTTCAGCGTTAAAGACAATGACGGCACGGCGCTTGTCGAACATGAAGATGAAGCCATCCCAGTCGTAGCAGTGCCTGACTTTGGCCTGGACGAACCCGGCGCAGTGCTGGAAACATTGCAGGAAGAAAAAGAACTCTTAAACCCCAACACCATGGGCATGACACTCGCCATGGCCGGCGCCGAGTTACTGGAAGGCGAACCGCCCCCGCCGCCCCCGCCAGGCGCACCTGATACCAGTAAGATTAACCTGGTACCAAACTTCGACGCCTGAGAAGGTGAACACTAGCCCTTTCGACCGCAGGGGCGTAGCCACGGCGCGGAGAAATCCAGGTGCTCGAGTAGTTAGGTCTCTACCGTGGTTCCAGCACAACCACCGGAATAACACGGTCGCCCGCCGTTTGCTGGTATGCAGTGTAGGGCGGATACACTTCGGCCAACTGATCCCAAAGCGCCTGGCGCTCATCTCCGGCTGCATCCCTGGCCGTAACAGCAAGACCCAGAGTACCGACTTTGATTTCACACGCTGGCTCCGCCTGCAGATTGAGATACCAGGCAGGGTGAGAGGGCGCACCACCCTTGGACGCAATAATCACATAGGCATCGCCTACTTTTTTGTAAATCAACGGCAGCATCTTTTGCTCACCCGATTTTCGACCCTTCGTCGTCAACAGTAATGTTGGCAAGATGCCTGGACCTCCCAGCGAGGATGAATCCCATAGGTGGGCCGCCTCGGGATCGCTCAGGTACAGCTCAATATGCTCGCTGATCCAGTCAGGCAGGTTTGCAGGTAAATCTGGCATAGGTTTCTCTCTTTAGTTATACGATTGTCTGTATTAATTTGACCTTATAAAAGGCCGCGGTTTTTGAGTAGCGGCTCTACGTCTGGCTCACGACCTCGAAACTTTCGGTACAGCTCCATAGGGGGGACACTAGCCCCCTTCTCCAGGATATTTGACCTGAATGATCGAGCCGTTTCCTGATCAAATATCCCTTTTTCCCTGAAGGCTTCAAAGCCGTCGGCATCAAGCACCTCTGCCCAGATATACACGTAATAGCCTGCCGAGTAATGCTCACCTTCAAAGACGTGCCTGAAGTACGCCGACCGATATCGCGGATCTACCATCTTGATCTTATGAATGTTATCCATGGCCTGGCGTTCAAAACCATCGACGTCTTCCGGCGCGCGGCCTTCCTGCTGGTGCCACGCCAAATCCAGGTAACAGGCAGCCAGATATTCTGTTGTGGCAAAACCCTGGTTGAACGTTTGCGCTGATTTCAGCTTCTTAATCAGCTCATCCGGGATCGGCTCACCGGTTTCATGATGAATCGCATAGGACTTTAAAACTTCCGGTTCAAGCGCCCAGTGCTCCATGATCTGGGACGGCAGCTCCACAAAGTCCTGTTTCACATTAGTACCGGATAGCCTCGGGTATCTCACCTTGCTCAGCAGCCCATGCAATCCATGGCCAAATTCGTGGAACAGCGTTCGCACTTCATCCATGCCAAGAAGGCAGGGATCAGCTTTGGGGAAGTTACAACAGTTAACAATGACAGGACGCACAGGTTCGTCCAGGTTAGATTGGCCACGAAACTCGCTCATCCAGGCACCGCCCTGCTTGGAGGGGCGCATAAAAAAGTCGAACAGGAAGATGCCAATGGTTGAACCATCGGCATCGGTCACCTCGTATGCAACCACATCCGGGTGGTAGACCGGCACATCGACTTGCTCGAATTTGATGCCATAGAGTTTATGGGCCACTTCAAACGCGCCGTCTCTGACATTCTCCAGTTTGAAATAGGGTTTCACTGCTTCCTCATCCAGATCGAACCGTTCCTGTCTTATCTTTTCCGTGTAGTACCACCAGTCCCAGGGCTGCAGTTCAAAGTTTCCGCCGTCCTCCTGTATTCTTGATTGCAGGTCCTGCGCTTCTTTGGCAACCTTGTCCTGACACGGCGTCCAGACGCGATCCAGCAGACCTTTAACGGCTTCGGGGGTTTTCGCCATTCTGTCATCCAGCATGAAATCAGCATGGCTACCAAAGCCCAGGATCTTCGCTCTTTCCGCGCGGTGTTCGATAATTTCCTGAATCACCGGATGATTGTCTGTGGTCATCGTGCCGCAGTCTGTGTAGGCCCGGTATAGCTTTTCCCGAAGACTTCGGCTGTCGGCATATTGCAGAAACGGTGTGATCGATGATCTGGAGATGGTGAATACATATTGCCCGGGCTTGCCGCGGGACTCGGCTTCTGACCTGGCGGCATTCAGCACAGAGTCAGGCAAACCGGAAATATCTTCTGCTGCGTCCACCACCAGCTCAAATTCATTAACGTCCTGCAGGACGTTTTGCCCGAACCGGGTGGTCAACCCCGCCAGCGACTCGGTGATTTCATTGACGCGCTCACGCGCCGATTCCGACAGGTGCGCACCGGCGCGCACGAATGACCCATGGATCTCCTCTAACAACTGCGAAGCTTCCGGGTCCAACGCCTGGTCACTTTCCGTGATCGCCTGTACGCGTTTAAACAGCGCCGGGTCTGAATAGATTTGACTATTGTGGGCGGCTAGCCGGGGGCTTAACGCCAATTCCAGCACCTGTAATTCATCACTGGTATCAGACGAGGTCAGGTTCCAGAAGACATTGCCCACCCGCTCCAGAAGCTCGCCTGAACGCTCCATCGCCTCTATCGTATTACCGAACGTTGGTGCTTCACGGTTACCGATAATAGCCTGAATCTCGCGGTTTTGTTCTTCAAAACCACGCTCAAAGGCTTCCTCGTAATGGTGACTCAAGATTTGATCGAACTCGGGCACCCCGTTTTCCGGTAACGGTTCAAAGAAAGGATTGGCCATATTGGTGCTCCAACGAAAAAGACCAGCATCCTAACACTACCTTTACCCCGGCGCTGTGCTTATGATGCTCAACTTAGTCAGCCGCTCCAGTACTTTACATGCCAGCAAAGACCATACTTGTCACCGGCGCTTCCGGATTCATCGGCTGTCACTGCGTGCTGGATTTATTGAACCACGGCTACCGGGTTAGAGGGTCCGTCAGGGACCCTGGCAGAACTGGCGCGCTGGAGAAAACCCTGATCACCCATGGTGCAGACACCCGCCAGTTGGATTGGGTGGCGGCAAGCCTGACTGAACCGGACGGCTGGCCGGCCGCGGTCGATGGCTGCGATGCTATTTTCCATGTCGCATCACCGGTGCCGACCATACAGCCAAAAAAACCCGACGACGTCATTGAGCCTGCCAGGCAGGGCACATTAAATGTACTACAAGCCGCCGCTTCGCAGGGCATCGACCGGGTGGTACTGACATCTTCGGTCGCTGCAATTTTGGGTGGCCTATCAGAGAGCCGGGTTTACTCAGGAGAGGATTGGAGTGACCCTAACGATCCCGACATGATCCCTTATGCGATCAGCAAAACGGTCGCCGAACGGTGCGCCTGGGACTTCTGCCAATCGAAGGGTATTTCCCTGTCTACGATTCACCCCGCCCTGGTGCTGGGTCCCACTCTGGAAACCGACTATGGCAGCTCACTAGAGGCGTTAGTTAAATTACTGCGGCGCGAAGTACCCCTGTTACCCCGATTCGGATTCAACATCATCGATGTCCGGGATGTCGCAAGCCTGCATCGCATAGCCTTAGAGCATCCTGATGCCATCGGCCAGCGCCTGATTGCGGCGAATGGTTTTATTTGGTTCAGGGAGATCGCTGCGCTGCTGACCAACGCCTACCCCGACCGCAAAGTGCCCCTTAGGGAGATGCCTAACTGGCTCACGAGGTTTTCCAGTCTGTTTATCCGCGAACTGGGCACTATTCTTAAAGATCTGGATATCGCCGCGCAGCTGGATAACTCGCCGGCAAAAAACCTTGGCTGGCAGCCCCGCACACCACAAGAAGCAGTGTTGAGCGGCGCGAAGAGCTTGATTGATCAGGGCATTGTCTAATTAGACAGGTCTAACTAAGCAGGTCTC
>JABGVY010000226.1 GCA_018645845.1 Gammaproteobacteria bacterium
ATGCATGAACTGGTTGCCCCATTCGAACAGTATGAAATCGACGGTAATGCCGCTCTGTTTCGTTGTCGTGAGGTTATCGACGAGCTGATTGTGCTGCGATCTTTGTCAGATGCAAGCTATAAACTGATGGAAACCGAGGGCAGCGAAGAAGATCTCCTAAAACTGATTGAGAAACTACCTGCAAGGAATATCGAGCCAGTTTTGTCACGGCGTTATGATCGCATGGTTAATCAGATTGGCCGACACCTGGAACGTGCTGGCAGGATAGAAGAAGCAGTCGGCGTCTATTGTAGAGCGCAAGCAACACCTGCTCGCGAAAGGCAGGCAAGAATTCTTGATCGCCTAGGCAAACCTCAGGCCGCGATGAAGCTCTGTTCATCAATCATTGAGGCACCGCAGAATGAAGAGGAATTGGAGTTCGCCCAAACGTTTGGCCAGCGTCTAAGCAGTAAACATGGGTTCGCCAGTGATGTGTCGTTTAATCTGCCCGTGACGAAGATTAAACAGACTACCATTCAGGTTTCACGGTCCCATAATAGTGTCGAGATGTGCGCACTAGCCTATTTCGAGGATTTGGGCGACGAGTGCTACTACGTTGAAAACAGCCTGATACGCAGCCTCTTCGGTTTGTGTTTCTGGGACATCATCTATGCACCTGTCAGCGGCGCTTTTTTTAATCCTTTCCAGAGAGGCCCGGTTGATCTTTACACGTCAGATTTTGTCAGAAGCAGACGAGTTCTCATATCTGACAGGTTTAATGAGCTAGAGAAAAATGGTCCACTCGGCCTCGCGACGGCCATCTATCGCGAGAAACAGGGTGTCGCTAATCCATTCGTCAACTGGATGTCTGTTGACGAACAACTCATGGAAACTGCTTTGGTGAAAATCCCCTCGCAGGACCTGATCCGGATGTTCGAACGGCTGCTGATCGATCTAAAAAACAACTCAAGTGGGTTCCCTGATTTGATTGTATTCGACCAAAACAGCTATCGCATGATCGAGATCAAAGGGCCGGGAGATAAATTGCAGAAGAACCAGGCTCGCTGGTTCCGGTATTTTATGGAACATTCCATTCCCGCGGCTCTAGTAAATGTTGAATATCTTGATCCTGTTTCCCCGTAGATGAACCCCTTTGCCTTATCAGTTGGACAACTTGTCGACCTATGTCGGCGCGGTGACATTAATTTCCGGTTCAGCGCTAAAAGCTCTGCTATCGAGGGCATTAGGGGACATCAGCGAGTGCAGCAATCACGAAGACAAGGCTATCTGGCTGAACAACCAGTTTCTATAGCGTTACGAACCGCAGGTATTGATCTAGAGGTAGGCGGTCGAATTGATGGATGTTGGTATGACCCAGCACGAGCTTTATTCTGTATTGAAGAAATTAAAACCCTTCGAGTGGAGGTCGAAGATATTCCTCAAGGCGTTCTTGACAGTTATTGGCTACAGGTTCAATTGTATGGATATATCGCTGGCAATCAGGCTGGCGCAGGCCGGCTCATCTTAAGGCTTTGCCTCTATCATCTGGACAAAAAAACTGAAACCGTCCTCGAGAGAGTCAGCGATATCCAGGAACTGGCGGCGATATTTTTCGATACGATCGGATTTTTTTCGACGATCCTTGCTCAGCGGCAAGAATGGATTGCGGCGAGAAACGCTTCAATGCGAGATCTGGACTTTCCCTATGGTGATTTCAGGACGGGTCAGAGAGATATGGCGGTTTCTGTATACCGCGCAGTTGCCGACGGCCGCCAGCTTATTGTCGAGGCGCCGACAGGCATTGGGAAAACAATGGCTACACTTTACCCGTCAATCAAGGCAATGGAATCGAGTACCGCGAATCGGGTGTTCTACCTGTCAGCAAAAACATCGACCCAGGCTCTTGCCCAGATTGCCCTAAAGGACATTACTGTTGCCGGAGGTAAGCTGAGGTCTATCGTCATTACTTCAAAGGGAAAAACCTGTTTCAGTCCAGGGCAACCCTGCCATCCAGATCATTGTGAGTATGCAAAAGGCTATTACGATCAAGTGCAGGATACTATTGATACCATGCTGGTTGAGACGGAGCATTTTGATCGACCGACCATTGAATTCGCTGCTCGGCGGGACCGGGTCTGCCCGTTCGAATTAAGCCTTGATCTGTCCAGGTCCTGCGATGCCATTATCGCCGATTACAACTATGTCTTTGACCCTGTGGTTTACCTGCGCCGGTTTTTTGACTCCAGTAACAAGGATTCTATTGCGCTAGTTGACGAAGCTCACAACCTGGTCGATCGAGGCAGGGATATGTTTTCCTCAAAGGTATACAAGGAATCTTACCTTGCGATTGCCAGAGCTTCTAAAAAAACGGCCCCGGCTGTAATGAAGGCCGCGCAAAAAGTTAATCGGGCTTTCCTCGCTTACAAAAAGCGCTACAAGAACGAATTTGAAGCTCATGGACACATTACAGGATATGACATCCCCGAGTCTGTTGTGTCAGCGATGCAAACCTTCTGTAGCTGTGCAGAGGAAGAACTTCGCAAGGAGACCTATGGAAGCTTCCGTGACGAGTTACTGGATTGTTACTTTGATACGCTCAGGTTTCTGAGGACTGCTGAGAACTTTGATGTCGATTACGCGGTGCTCTTCCAGCGAGAACCCAAAAAACATAGTCTGAAACTTTACTGTATAGATCCTTCAAGGCAGTTAGGGGAGGGTTTCGATAGACTGGCGTCAACTATTTGCTTCTCTGCGACCATGCAGCCGACAGACTACTTCCGACGGATGCTAGGGGCCTCGGATGCCGCCAGCTGGTACAGGCTTGCATCGCCGTTTAGTCCGGCAAATATGCAAGTCAACGTCGCTGGATTTATCGACACTTCTTATAAGGGCCGCAATCAATCGCTTACTGACCTTGTAGAGCTTATTCAATGTGTGATCGCAGCCAAACGGGGAAACTATCTTGTGTTTTTTCCTTCTTATGATTACCTACAAAGTGCCGCGCAAGCCTTCGAAAACCGTTTCCCCCAGTTCCCTCTGCTGGTGCAACAAAGGAAAATGACCGATGAGGAGCGGCAAAACTTCCTTAGCACCTTTAAAGATGGCGGCGAGGTATGTGGTTTTGCCGTGATGGGCGGCGCCTTTTCCGAGGGTGTTGATCTGAAGGGCAACCGTTTGATCGGTGCCGTTGTGGTAGGTGTTGGGTTACCCCAGATAGGAATAGAACGGGACCTGATTCGTAATCACTTCTCTGGCACAGGTTTTGAATACGCATACCAATACCCGGGTTTAGTAAGGGTATTGCAGACGGCGGGCCGTGTAATCCGCGACGAAGAAGACCGAGGGATAATTTTTTTGGTAGACAGGCGATACCGCGAACGCAGATACCTGGACCTGCTGCCGTCAGAATGGGCGCCTAGAGCCTGTGAAAACACCGCAGAGGTCGCGGTGAATCTTGAATCGTTCTGGAGCCGCCAGCAAAGCCTTTTCGGGGTGTCAGGCCCCTAAAAATTAATTTTACAATTAGTGCACTGCAGGTAGATTGAAGGTCTCCTGACCATCTGGGTGAGCGCTTTAAGATCCGCTGGAATCGCAGGGAACAAACCCGTCTGCACAGGAGGCAGGATGCTAACAGCGGATTGCAATACTTGTCTTAAAAAGAGCTCCTTGGGTGACAGGTCTTTTTCTATGTAAACGACTTCATAATCTGTCAATCCCGCGAGAACGGCCGCAGATTCGATTGCTACTTTAATATCCCCAATGCCGTCGATGAGTCCGTGCTCAAGCGCTCGCGAACCAGACCAGACCCGGCCCTGGGCAACTGAGTCGGCTTCTTCAATCGACAGGCCTCGACCTTCTGATACCAGCGCAAGGAATTTGTTGTATGTCTGGTTGACGGAGTTTTGCAGTACTCGCTTGAAAACCGGGTTTATCTCTTCAAAACTATTCATCGCCCCGGATAACGAGGTGGTTCCAACACCATCTGAATGAACGCCCAGATAATCCAGGCTTCGTTCAAATGTCGGAAAGACAGTAAATACGCCGATGGAACCTGTGATCGTGGTTTCTGACGCGAAAATTTTATTGGCGGTACTCGAGATCCAGTAGCCGCCAGATGCCGCGTATCCTCCCATGGATGCGACGACAGGCTTGCCGCTTTCCTGGGCCGCCAGCAGTTCGCTTCGAATCATTTCCGATGCTGTAGCGCTTCCCCCCGGGCTATCGACACGCAGGACAATTGCCTTAACGTTCTTTGAGTTTTTTGCTTTGCGAATCAGTTTTGTGATTGTGTCGCCGCCAACTTCGCCTGCAGGCTGTTCACCATCGAGTATCGTTCCCTTGGCGGTGATAACGGCAATCATATCTGCGGCCGGGTTCTGTTCTGGAACCGGTGGACGCATTGATTGTAGATAGCTGCGATAGACAACCTGTCCATAGGTGTCGCCAGACCCTCCACTGATGGCCTGCATTTCAGATCGCCATTCTGCGCTTGTCACCAGCCCATCGATTAAACCTAGCTCAAGGGCAAGTTCTGCAGGTCCTTTTTCTGTTTGATCCAGTAGTGCGGCATAATTATTAATGTAGTGGGTGATTGCCTCTGCATCGATATTCCTGTGCATGGTGATTTTTGACAGGTAGCTGTCCCACAGGAAGTCGATGACCTCCTGTGTTGATTCTCTGGATTCATCTGACATGTCGTCGCGTAGGAAGATTTCTGCAGCGTCCTTGAAAATGCCAGCCTTGATAACATGTACGCTGACCTGCAGCTTGTCCAATGCTGATTTCAGGTAAAGGGGGTAGGCACCAAATCCCTGCAGAAATACCCCACCCATTACTGGCAGGCTTTCTTTGTCGATGTAGATGGTGTCCGCAAAGGATGCAAGGTAATACTGAGACTGTGAATAGCGTGCGCCATAGGCGAAAACCGGCTTACCACTAGCTTTAAAACTGTCCAGGGCATTACCGATGTAGTCGTACTGGTTCAGGGTAGTACCCTGCAGTCTGGAAAGATCCAGGGCGATCGCCTTGATACGATCGTCTGTCTCGGCGAGTTGGATTGCGTCCACCAGGTCTCTTCCCAAAGTCTCTGCATTTTCAGATTCGTCACCCCGCAAAAACTCTTCTATTGGATCAATGGGCCGTAACTGTTCAACAATCACACCCTCAGGGTCTAGGATCATTACCGCTGAAGCAGGAATGCCATCCGACTCCTGGCCTATCAGGGTAATAAGGACTAACGCAATGAAAGCGATGAATAGAAGATTGCCAATGGCGTTTTTTAGTGCAGTGATGGTCTGCCAGATCTTTTTCACGAACTAACTCTACAGAAATAACGTGGACCGAATGCTACCACATCGGCCCGTCTGACCAGATATTTACGCCCAGTTCATTCAGCGCATCGACAACCCCCTCCGGAGTTTTAGCGCGTTCAGAGTTCAAGCCCGGTGTTTTTTGCCGCGGAGACGTTCCCCGGGTTGTCATCGAAGAAAAGAATCGACTCGGCCGAGACGGCCCCGGATCAAAAGAACAGTGGTAATATTTCGCATAATAACTGATTGAATAGAGTTCAAAGGAAATCATATGGGAAAGGAGGATAATTTTGCCAAATGGGATTTATGAAACGGGGTTGGATAAGAATCCAGCCAACTTCGAAGCTCTTACGCCGCTGAGCTTTTTGGCAAGGACAGCGGCACTGTATCCCGATTATCCGGCTACCATTTACGGAAATGCCACCAGGAATTGGGGTGAGTTCAACAAACGGTGCCTCAGGGTGGCATCTGCTCTGGTAAATCGGGGCGTACAGCCTGGCGATACTGTAGCTGCGATTCTGCCGAACATCCCGGAAATGCTGGAGCTGCACTTTTCGGTACCGATGACCGGCGCAATATTAAACGCTATCAACACACGGCTGGATGCGCCTACTATCGCATTTCTATTGGAGCACTCTGAATCGAGTGTTCTCATTACCGACCGAGAGTTTTCCTCTGTCGTCAAAAAAGCCTTGGCGAACTCTGCACGTGACATGCTTATCATCGATGTTGATGACCCGTCCTTCGAGGGAGGGGAATGCATAGGTCAGCTCGACTACGAAGCGCTATGTGCGGAGGGCACCGAAGATTATTCCTGGCATATGCCAAATGATGAGTGGGACGCGATATCACTTAACTATACCTCGGGAACGACCGGGGATCCGAAGGGTGTTGTCTATCATCATCGGGGCGCGTACCTGAATGCTGCCAACAATGCCCTTACCTGGGAAATGGGCATGCATCCCAACTACCTATGGACATTACCAATGTTTCACTGCAATGGGTGGTGTTTCCCATGGACTCTGGCCGCTGTTGCCGGTGCGGCAATCTGCCTAAGGCAGGTTCGGGAAGACGCGATCTATGCAGCCTTCCGAAAAGACGCGGTGACGCACTTTTGTGGCGCCCCTGTTGTGCTTAATACCTTGCTCAATGCGGAGTCATCGCTGAAACAGGGTTTATCCCCGGGCATCAAGGTGATGACCGCAGGGGCTGCGCCGCCAGCCGCCGTTATTATGGGTATGGAGGCGCTGGGCTTTGACGTAATCCAGGTATACGGTTTGACTGAAACTTATGGTCCTATGATTGTGTCAGCATGGAGGCGGGAGTGGGATCATCTCTCAGCAAGTGAAAAAGCAACCCTGAAGGCCAGGCAGGGAGTGTCGTCGATATTGGCTGGAGCCATGATCGTGGCTGATCCGGAAACAATGCAGCCCGTTCCATGGGATGGGCGGACCCAGGGAGAGGTGTTTATGCGGGGTAATATAGTGATGAAGGGCTATCTGAAAAACCCCGAGACAACGGCCAAGTCGTTTGCGGGTGGTTGGTTTCATTCCGGAGACCTCGCTGTTTGTCATCCGGATGGGTACATTCATATCAAAGATCGATCGAAGGATATTATCATTTCCGGTGGCGAGAACATTTCCAGTATTGAAATTGAAAATGTGCTGTTCAGTCACCCAAAAGTTCTCGACGCTGCCGTGGTGGCGAAGTCCGACGAAAAATGGGGAGAACATCCCTGTGCGTTCGTCACGCTAAAACCCGGAGAGTCGATGTCAGATAATGATGTTATTCAATTTTGCAGAGATAACCTGGCGGGATTCAAAGTCCCGAAGACAGTGATATTCGGTTCTCTTGAAAAAACTTCCACGGGAAAGGTTCAAAAATACCTGCTGCGAGAGATAGCCGAAAATCATGGTTTGGCTGACATAGGCGCAGGAAAAAGCGATGCCTAAAACAACTTCTTCAGTCATTCGGCTAGCGAAGACAAACGACGCCGCGACGATTGCGGAACTGTCTCGATCGCAAATTGAAAATGAACTGCCCTGGCGGTGGAGGCCGGGCAGGGTTCAACACCACATCAAAGCTGCAGACTCGACTGTCATCGTGTCCGAATCAGAAAACGTTCTGTCTGGTTTTGCAATCACCAGTTTCGCTGACACCACCGCGCACATCAACTTGCTGGCTGTGAATCCTATGTTCCGCAGGCTGGGTATCGCAACCTCAATGATTCGTTGGGTAACGCTAAGTTGCCGGGTCGCCGGTATTGGTTGTATTAGGTTGGAAGTCAGAGCAAATAATACCAGCGCAATCGAATGCTACGCCAACCTGGGCTTCCAGATGGTGGGAATAAGAAAAGGTTATTATGAAGGCCGTGAAGATGCGCAGCTAATGACGCTGATGCTCATCAACTCAGATATGGAGGCCCAGCGCCCAAAGTGAACAACCAATTTCTATGGTCAGGTAAGGAATTGCAGACAGCCTTTGCTAGCGCAGATATTGCTACTGGCGTTAATGGCATCAGTATCGATTCCAGAACGATAACGCCCGGAGATCTCTTCGTCGCTTTGTCTGGTAATCCCGGTCCCCGTTTTGGCGGCGGGAGCGAATCAGCGGGCGATGGTCACAACTTCATAGAGATGGCAACCAACGCAGGGGCATCGGTGGTGATGGCGCATCGAGAAGTGACCTGTTCTGTCCCTGTTCTCTTGGTTGACGATACACTCGATGGCCTGTGGCAACTGGGCAGCTACTCCCGTAGACGGACTTCCGCTAAGGTTGTTGGGATAACGGGCAGCAGCGGTAAAACAACCCTCAGGGCCTGGCTGCAAGCCATCTTAAGTCCGATGGCGAACTGCCATGCTTCCGAGGGAAGCCTTAACAATCACTGGGGCGTGCCTTTATCGCTGGCAAGAATGGCTGCAGGGTCTGATGTTGGACTGTTTGAAATCGGAACCAATCATCCGGGTGAAATAGAACCCCTTTCACGGCTTGTGGAACCCGACATAGCGTTAGTGCTTAATGTGTTACCTGCGCATATTGGAAACTTCTCTGGCCTGGATCAACTCAGAGCGGAAAAACTTTCCATCAGCCATGGATTACGTAGTGGTGGTACGCTCGTCGTACCGGTGGGTCTCGCCGATCATGCCAGTTATCCAAAGATTATTTCCTTCGGCAAGGGCGGGGATGTTTATGCCGAAGGCTGGCCGACGGAATCAGGCACTGTCGTTCGAATCGATGTTGCTGGAACAGTAGTTGAGTGTGAGGTACCGTTTATTGGCGCTGAACGAATTGAATCCATAGCCGCGCTGTTTGCCGTCCTTTCTGCGCTGGGGTTTGATCCGAAGCAATCAGTAGCACACATCAGCGCACTCGAAATTCCCAGGGGGCGAGGCAACCTGCTTGAGGTTGGGGGCATCACCGTCGTCGACGATAGTTACAACGCTAATCCGGTCAGTATGAAGATGTCACTGGCACATCTCGGATCAATGAAAAAACATCACCGCCGCATAGCGTTGTTAGGCGAGATGCTGGAGCTGGGTGAGGCATCGCTGGCTGCCCACCAGGAAATGGGACGGCATTTGGAGGGTGTTGATCAGGTTTATACTTTTGGCCAGGGTTTCGCGAAGTCATCGTTTGCGCGACATGGCCACTTCCATTCGATTGAGGAATTCAACCTCGAAGATTTTGTGGGCCGATTGGAGCCTGGTGACAGCGTATTGGTAAAAGGGTCAAACAAGGTTTTCTGGAAGCATGACTTTGTAGAACGGCTAACCGCCTTTATTGATCACCCGGGTTAGGGGCATCACCTGATTCGACATAAATGTCTGCTTCTTCTGCTGAAAGCATGCCAACACCTTTCCAGGGAAGCAGTTGGTATTCCTCATGATTGAAATCCATAAACGGATATTTGATGATTTCAAAGTAGGGAGAGTAATCAAAATCACTTGGGGTACACAATTTTGGGTTGCGACGAAAGAATCTTGGCTCACCTTCCTCTGTGTGTTTGACCAGCGGTAGAATGGGGAAATTCACCTGACCGAAGGACTCCGCGATCATCGTTGAACAAACCGTCTTTTCAGGTCGTCCTGCTCTTTGACGAAACAGGGTTGAGGCCCATCTTCTGGGAAGAAAGAACCAGGGGAAAAGGAACCTGGCCAGGTCCAGAATCTGCCTGACATCGTAATCCAACCCAACATGGCTGATGGCATGTCGTGTCACACTGATAGCATCTTCCTGTGACAGTCTTGAAGGTCTGCAGATGCGAAGGTGTTCGCAGTCATAGGAAGATAATGCACGTACGATAGTGCCGTGACCCAATAGGCTCTCAACGATCAGCCTGTCATCGGCATCACCACTGTACAGCGCTGCGATCGTTGCGCGTAACTCTTCGTCTTCTACATCATGAAGTCGCCCGATATAAAGCGCTGCATGAGTCCACGGGCTGTTAGTCAGCCAGCGAATAATATCGCTGACACGAGTTCGGCCCTCTACCAGCAGCACATCGCAAGGTTTTAGTTCGTTACTCAGGCGATCGAAATCACTTAATGGGAATTGTCGGGTGGGTCTTTCCCGGTTAATCCAGTTGATCATTATGCGCATTGGCTAAACTTCATCCTCAAACCAATGGTATTGGTCTGGTTAATGGGAGCCGGCTTACTCATGTTCTGTATAACGACCGGTCTTTATCTGTATAATCTTAACGCAGGAACCAGAGTTCAGTCATGATTGTCGACCGGTTAGGCAGAAAATTTAGCAACTTGCGTGTCAGCCTGACTGCTGCGTGTAATTATGCCTGCAGCTATTGTGTCCCTGATGGCAAGCGGCTGATGAAGGCTCATAATGAATTGTCAGCGCCAAGGCTTCTCAAAGCTGTTGAGTTATTACAGCAGGCAACGGGTATCGACAAAGTGAGAATCACAGGAGGCGAGCCACTTGTCACACCTAAGTTTGATGACTTCCTTCTCGGTGTTATGTCGATCGGCCTCAGCGATGTCAGCCTGACAACCAATGGCCAGCTCATCATGTCCAAGAAGGACGTGATTGCAGAGTCAGGGCTAAAGCGGATGAATATCTCCCTCGACACATTGAACCCACTGAGATTCAAGCAGATTGCCAGGGGAGGGGACCTGGCGACGGTGCTTAAAGGTATTGATGCAATGCTAGAGCTGGGCATCAAGCTCAAGATAAACATGGTGCCGATGCGATCCCAGAACTACAGCGATATTCTTTCTATGCTCGATTTTTGCTTCGAGAGAGGCATCGAATTGCGCTACATCGAACTGATGAGAATGGGGCATCTTTTAGGAAGTAAAGGATTCCAGGCAGATTTTGTTTCGATGGAATCTCTGCTGGATGAAATTGGCAAAAAGTACGAGTTCAGCCGCACCGACGCGCCATACGATTCAACCGCAGCACGTTTTTATGTAGCGGACTACGGTAATTTCGGCATCATCGCCAACGAGAGCGAACCGTTTTGCAGAACCTGCACCAGACTCCGGCTTTCTTCTGACGGTTATTTATATGGCTGCCTTTCTAGCGCCAATCGTCAGGACATATCAGGGATTCTTGAGCTTCCGCGCCACCTGGCGCTACCGAAACTGCAGGGATTGCTTGTCAACGCCCTTGGTGACAAAAAGCTTGCTTTCCAGGGCGAGGTCACTGTCATGAAATTTATTGGAGGCTGATCAGACTTCAGTCTCAATGCGTGTTGTATGGGACCAATCACTTTGCCCGATTGCGATCCATAAATTATCGACATAAACCACTATATTTACTCACATGGCGGTACTATCTGCGCAGCAGGGTAGCGCTAGCGACCTTAATGATAATTTTATAGAAGGACATGAGCCATGATGGATCTCGACATCCCGGAACGATTGGTTCCAATACGGGACAAGATCGACAATTTTGTAAAAACGAATGTTGATCCACTCACCGACGAATACTACACCGAGATCGATGTCGGTGACCGCTGGCAATTGACAGACAGACAGCTGGAAATTCTTAATGGTTTAAAAGACCAG
>JABGVY010000472.1 GCA_018645845.1 Gammaproteobacteria bacterium
AACGCCACTGCAGCGCGTTTGTGATCTTCTGTCATGAAGGTTCGCATCATATGCGCCGCCTCCAGATCAAACACATCACTCAGCGTTGCGTTCTGGGCTGCATTTAGATTCTTCTTCATGTAGCCAATCGCGACGGTTGGAAGACCAGAAAGGTACTTCGCATAGGCGCGTGATTCATCTTCAAAGGTATCCGCACCGGCGATTTTAGTCATCATACCCATGTCATAGGCTTCCTGACCTGTAATAACATCAGCGCCGAAGTAAAGCTCTCGCGCCTTTGCAGCGCCAACAAGTTGCGGCAAAAAGTACGACCCACCGTAATCACCGGATGCGCCAATTTTGGAAAATGCCGTGGTGATCTTCGCAGTATCTAGACAAAAACGCATATCACAGGCGAGAGCCAACGAAAGCCCTGCACCCGCAGCAGGACCAGGAATAATCGCGAGCGTTGGTTTGGGCATGACATGCAACATACGGGACAGTTCCATACCCTGACGCAACCCCTGGACGCGAGCTTCCAGCGACGAGGCCTCGCCGGAGGAATTTTCATTGCTGCCGGCGTCCGACGCAAAACCTTTTACGTCACCGCCAGCGCAAAACGCCCCGCCAGCACCGGTTAACACGACACATCTAACCGCAGGATCGACCGCCGCCCTGGGAATCGCCGCCTGCATCGCAGACATCATATCGCCGCTCATCGCATTACGCGCCTTGGGCCGGTTCATAGTTAACGTTAGAACGCCGTCTTCAAACGACTCTTCAAGATCGCTCATAACTTTCCCTGTTTGCTCAACAAAGTAGAGACCTTACATCAAAGCACGTTGCGCGCCTACTCCCTCATTTTCACCCAGCGCTTAGCGCGACAAGAACCTAAAACCCCAAACAACTGGACATTGAGTAACAATATTCCTTGACCGGTCAAGTATCGAGTTATCCAGCGATAAGGCTACCAGGCATCAAATGGCTTACCAGGAAATGCTTCGTTAGCTATTAGTTTCCTGTGTGGAACGACACATGAAGAGTTAACCGACAGTCTCATCTCTCAATACCGGAAACCTAACCTCAAAGGTGGTTCCTTCCCCGCCAATCAATCGAAACGAACCCTCGAGTTGCTCTACCAGGATCGAGACGATCTCCAACCCCATCGACCCAGCTTCTGTATTGACCTCTACAGGTAAGCCGCGACCACTGTCGGAAACGAAAACCACACACTCTTTTGCGAGCCGATATAACTTTACTTCTACGGTCCCCGAACCATGCTGGTTACGCCCAAAACCGTGAATCAGCGCGTTACTGAACAATTCATTGATAATAAGCCCGCACGGGACTGCGAGGTCGATTGCAAGATCAAACTCTCCCAACTCTTGCACCAAATTAATACCCAGCTCTTCAGAAACCAGTTTTCGGTACAGCGTCGACAAGAGTACATCAACGTACTCGCCCATAGAGACTCGCCTAACCTCTTTTGACTGAAAAAGGCGTTCGTGAACTAATGCAATGGAATTGATCCTTCGTTCATTTTCACCCAAAATATTCAATATCACTGGATCAACATATTTATTGGATTGAATACTTAACAAACTCGTTAGCATCTCAAGGTTGTCATATACGCGATCATGGATCTCACGGAGGAGTACATCTTTCTCCGCCAGCGCGGTACTGAAGTTAGTTTTTTGATCAGCATTTCTTACCAAACTACTTTCTAGCTGATCGCGTAGATTATTCAATTCTACCGTGAGCTGGTTGTGGCTATTCCTAAGCGCTGCCTGCTCTCGGCTTCGCTCTGTGACATCCCTCACGATACTGACGTAGGCCACGTCACCCCCAGAAGTTTCCAACGTCGGAGAGACACTAATTTCAAGCATTTTAGCGGTCCCATCAGACATCAGGTAGGGAACCTCCTTCCGAAAGTTATTACCGTTATCAACGCACTCTTTTGCCTCACGGCGCTGCCCAGCTTGCTGGAACAGCATTTCAAAAAGCGGATAGCCACCCACTTCGGATGGGCGCCTCCCAAGAACACCGACTACCGCATTATTAGAGAACATCACATTCCCCTGTTGATTGGCATTTAGTACACATTCAGCCGTATCATCCAGGGATTCCACATAGCCTCTCAATCGTCTATTGAAACGCTCCTCTGCCTGCCGGTCGATTTTTTTCGAGTGGGATATCTTCAGCTGATAGAGCGAAAACAGCGCTAAAGCAACATATGCACAATACGCCCACCACGTGGTCCACAATGGCGTATTGATTGATATGGGAATACCAAGCCCACCCTCATGCCACACCCCATCACTTTTAGCCCTGCGAATTCGAAACAGATCAGCGCCAGTCTTCACAGAGAAAATGTCATGCGATGTTCCCACCAGAACTTCTCCTGGTAAAGACTGAGACATGACATAGACATCTAGCTCACTACCCTCAAGCAGTTCTAAATAGCGGAAACGGTGGGCCCCAGGATCATATACCGAGAGCCCACGACCGCCGCCATCCTGAGCAATCGCTGTCACTTGAGACTGTGTCAACCGCACGTCTGGAGGCAATTTTCTAAAAACTACCTGATTCTCATCAATGAGGGGGACATTTTTGTTTGCGGCATACGCTCCAGCGCTCAGCATTGAGATGCAAAATGTCAATCTAATTAGCTTCAGAATTCGAACGAAAGTAAATGAGCGACTTTTGGTGTTGTTCGATCGCGCATTTCCTGGCCAGCTCATTCCAGATTGCGGAGATACTCAGTCATTTCAGCTGCAGGAATTGGTTTACTGTAGTAATAGCCTTGAATGTAGTCGCAACCATAGTCACGTAAAACCTTTACCTGCGCTTCATTTTCAACGCCTTCGGCCAGCGTCGCCAGATTCAAACTCTGACCCATCGCGATAATGGCCTTGGTTATCTCTTTATCGTCTTCATCCAGGTGAAGGTCTTTGATAAAAGAGCGATCAATTTTCAAGGTCGTCAGTGGAAATCGTTTTAAGTATGACAATGAGCTATAGCCTGTACCAAAGTCATCCATGCTGATGTTCACCCCGAGACGGCGCAAATCTTCGAGCATTGTTGTGTAATGCTCCACATTCTTCATCGCGAGGCCTTCTGTAATTTCTATAGTCAAAGCCGACGGCTTTATTCCCGAAGTCGCCATCGCATCTTGGACTAGCGCCGACACATCTGCTTCAAACTGACGGGCACTGATGTTTACGGCTACTCGAAAGCCCTCCAATCCCATATCCTCCCAGCTACGGATCTGGTTGCATACTTTTCTTAGCACATACTCACCCAGCGGCAGGATCAACCCAGTAGCTTCCGCAATGGGAATAAATTCTTCGGGGGGGATCATTCCCTCTTTCGGGTGCGGCCAGCGCAACAGGGCTTCCATACTGGAAAGCTGTCCTGTTTCCTGGTCAATGATCGGCTGGTAATGAACGTCGAAAACGCCCTCGACCAGCGCCTTCTGCATCCCATTTTTTCGGTCAATAAACCTTACGGCATCTTCATACATCGCATTGTCGAACACGACATATGAACCCTGAGCATCTGTCTTCGCACGATTCAGCGCTGTGTCAGCATCACGCAGCATTTCATCGGCTGTATGATAATCGCCGCTATTCACTACGACCCCAACCGATGCAGTAATATTCAGCGTGTTATCTTCAAGAACAAAGGGCTCCTGAACCGCAGTCGTGATTCGCTGGCAGGCCTCTATCGACTCGGCAACTGCGTCGACTGGATCCAAAAGAACCGCAAATATATCGCCACCAAACCGGGAAACGGTATCGTCATCGCGAATACTTTCCCGAATTCGCTTTCCAATTTCTGCGATGACCTTATCACCAAGCTCGTGACCAAACCCCTCATTAATCACTGCAAAACCATCAAGCCCGATGAATAGAACCGAGAACTCCCCCTGTTGGCCGTCTCTTTCACGCCGGTTAATTGATCGATTAAGGCGATCCACGAACAAAGCCCTATTAGGAAGCTCTGTCAAACCGTCAAAGAAAGCGTTTTTCTGAATTGTTGCCTCGTAACCGAGTTGTTGCGAGATATCCCTAAGGGTAATGACCGTAAGATTAGAATCTGTGTTCAAAAAGTTTGCGCTTAGCTCAATGGGTACTGTTCGTCCATCAGTACGCGTCAGCAATTGTCGAATACCACTAAACTGCTTCCAGTAGGTAAAAGTTTCCGGGCTCGTCAGATCGATGACCGCTTGCCCGGATTCGAACGCGTTCAGCTTGAAAAGATCATTAATGCCTATGCCAAACCCCGCCCCAGCCTCACAACCAATTATCTTCTCTGCCATGGGATTAATCAGGAATATCTTGCCACATGCATCTGTTGCAATTACACCGTCGCTCACATTATTCAGTGTCGCATCCAGGTTTTGCTTGGTGTCTGCCAGGTCTCGCTCTACTTTATGTTTGTACAACGCAATTTCTATATTGATAGAAAGTTCTCTGTTATCAAACGGCTTTAGCACATAGCCAAAAGGGGATGTGACCTTAGCGCGCTGTAACACTTCGTCGTTTGAATAGGCAGTGCAAAAAATAACCGGGATCGAGGCGGCTTCGTTAATCTTCGTTGCTGCTTCAATACCATCCATTTCACCTCGGAGATTAATATCCATAAGGATCAGATTCGGGGTTTCACTCAAAGCCAGGTCTATGGCCTCCTCACCTCTGGCAGCAGTACCGGCAATGATGTACCCCATCCGCTCGAGACGAGCACGAATGTCTCTGGCTACCAGCACCTCATCTTCAACAATTAAAATCCGGCTACTCATTGGTCACCCTTGGGAAGCGAATCTGGAAGACCGCCCCTTCGTCATTATCTGCGGACAATGTTCCTTCAAGCTGGCCTGTCAAAATAGTTACAATTTCCAGTCCCATCGATGTGTTCTTGGTGAGGTCAAAGCCTGCCGGGAGGCCAGAACCGTTATCCGCTATGCGCAGATCAAAGCAACAATCATCGGTTACAAAATCAATTTGTATGATCCCTGTCTCGTCCTTATCGTGAAATGCATGTTTCAAAGAATTAGATACAAGCTCGTTGATTATGAGACCGCATGGCACGGCGGTTTCCAGATCCAACACCACATTC
>JABGVY010000120.1 GCA_018645845.1 Gammaproteobacteria bacterium
GACAGCGACACTGAATGATGACGACGGAACGCCGGGCTTAAGTGTCGGCGACACGATCAGCTATGCCTTTACGGTGACTAACAACGGCATCCTGACGGTGACCAATGTTGAGGTCACAGACCCGACCGCCACGGTCAGTGGCTCAATCATTGCGAGCCTGGCCCCAGGCCAAAATGATACTAGCTACACGGCTAGCTATACAGTGACGCAGGCAAACATCGATAGCGGAAGCTTCGAGAATACCGCTACTGTCAGCGGTAGTAGTCCTGGTGGTACAAATGACGTAACTGGCAGTGATACCGAATCAACCAACTTGCCTGAATCCCCAGCCATAGATGTTGTGAAAACTGTATCCAGCATCACAGATAATGGCGATGGTTCGACCGGGGCCGGCGATGCCATAAATTACCAAATCGCAGTGACCAATACGGGTAACGTCAGCCTATCTAACTTGGCATTGGCGGATACCGTAAAGAATGCCAATGGAACAGTTTTAGGCTTAACTGCAGGACCTACGTTCAGTAGTGCAACGGGTTCATCAACTGGCAACACACTGGCAGTTGGAGAAAGCGCGACCTTTGTCGCGACCTACCTGATGTCTCAATCTGATGTGGACTCTGGTGGCGTCAGTAATTCAGTGGTAGCGAGTGCCACATCGCCTCATAACACCAGCATTAGTGATACATCCGATGATGGTGATGATACCGATGGCAATACAGTAGATGATGAAACTGTCACCGGCATTGCGCAGTTCCCTTCAATTTCAGTAGCCAAAACAGCTTCTTTCAACGACGAAAATAGCGACGGCTTTGCACAATCCGGTGAATCAATTTCTTACGGATTTTCTATCAAAAATACAGGGAATGTGTCGTTGGCGAATATTGCCGTAACGGATGTATTGGCGGATATCCAGCTCACAGGTTCGGTTATTTCACTCGCGCCAGGCGAAACTGATTCAACAACCTGGAGCGCTACCTACCTGTTAAAACAGTCTGATGTCGATGCAGGCTTTGTTGAAAATCAAGCAATCGCATCGGGAGTCGATCCTGATTCCGGTGTGGTTACTGATTCGTCTGATGATCCGGCAACAACCGCGTTAAGGGATGCAACAAATACTAGTCTGGCCGCAATTGCCGACTTGACCGTTGTCAAAATATTGGCGACGGCTACCCCGGTCTATGCTGTGGGGGAAGCGCTCAATTTCGATATTTCAGTTACCAACAATGGTACACAAACTCTTACTAGCGTATCGATGAGTGACTCGATCACTGATCTTGACTGTCCCGGAGGACTGCCAATTCCTCAATTAGATCCAGCGGCTACAGTGAGTTGTACAGCAACCTATGTCATCGTTGAAGAAGATGTCATTGCCGGCAAACTACAAAATATTGCTGCTGCTTCTGGCTCTCTTCCAGATGGGTCAACTACCACGGGGCAAGACGAAGTGGTTCTTGAGTTTGGCAAGCAGGAAGCTGATTTATCCATCGATAAAACTGCGGTCCTTATTGAAGATGCAGACGGGGGTGGCACGCTTACACCCGGAGACAGCATTCGATTCAGAATCAGCGTGTTCAATGAAGGCCCTCAGCCCGCTTCAGGCGTGAAGGTGCAAGATCAGTTACCTGAACGCTATAGCTATCTATCTGACACAGCCAATGGCGAATTTGATGAAGGAACCGGTATCTGGAATGTGGGTACAGTTCTAGTTAATGAAACCAAAACGCTGACAATTGATGCATTTGTAAGAAGCACTGGCCATTACACGAACATTGCCCAGATTGTTGAATCATTGTCTGCCGACCCCGATTCGGATCCGAATAACGATGATGGCGATCAAAGCGAAGATGATGAAGCGGGATCACCACCCAACCCGGCACTAGGCCTGGCCATTGAATTTGGAACACCGGTCGCATTAGAAACAGGTGCCTATAGCATCTCCGTGAACTACATCGTAGAGAACACTGGCGTCGTAGATCTTACTTCAGTCAATATTAATGAGGATTTTGGCTCCGTCTTCAATGACGGATCGGCCAACAACGTTCGACTCGTCTCGGTACCTGTTTCCACAGGCGGTTTGGTGGTCAATGAGAACTTTAACGGAGTAAGTAATACTCAATTGCTGGATACGTCGGCTAGTGGAATCAGCGCCCAGTCAGACGCAACCATCAGCATGGTGATTGAAGTGACCCCTATTCCGGGTGTTTCGGAATACACGCACAATGCCACCATAGATGCACTAAGTGACGATCCGCAAAACCCCACGGTTTCAATTCCGGTCTTTGATATTTCGACCGATGGACCAGAACCTGATGTTAACGCAAACGGAAATTCTGAAGAAGATACCCCAAATATTGTTGAGCTGATCACCGCCCCCAAGGTCGGCGTTGCATTAGCGGCCTCTACACCGCTGCCCAATCCCGATGGTACTTACAGCACCAATCTGATCATAACGTTGGAGAATCTGGGTAATCTGCCGCTAGAGAATGTCTCTATTATTGATGACCTGGCTTTGCTATTCCCCGCTGGTTTCGAGCTGACGGGAGATCCTGCTGTAGATCTGGGAACACTTGTGTTAAATCCAGCGTTTAATGGCAGCAGCGTGACAGAGCTTCTGGATTCCGATGGCGCTGATGGTATTACCAGCATGCTGGGAGTCGGCGAGAGTGCGACTATCGTTATACCGGTTACCTTTAACCCTGGCGACCAAATGACATTCAACCATCAAGTGGCAGTTTCTGCGCTTGGTCCTGATGGTGAAGCAGTTTCGCAGCTATCATCCAATGGAACTGATCCAAATCAGCCTCCTTCGGAAACACCACTTAGCATTGAACCGAAGGGTAGCCTTGGCTTGGCTCAAAATGCCTCGCCGGCAATACCTGTGATTGATTCGTCTACAGACCCACAGGATATGGTTTATACAACGACTATTACCCTGAATATTGAAAATCTTGGCTCATTAGATCTGGACAGTGTTCAAATAAGCGAGTTGCTCGAAAAAGCTTTCCCACCAGGAACATCTTTCCGAATTCTCGATTCGGCAATCAGTGGTGCGCTTTCGGAGTTGAATCCTTCATTTGACGGTGTAACTGATCTAAAACTGCTTTCTGGGAACGAAACACTATTGATTGGTGGGAGTGCCCAGGTGCAATTGGTAGTCGAATTTGACTTACCAGACAATACGATTCTTGAGACCTTTGATTTGGTTGCAGAGGCTTCGGGTGTCACTCCGTCCGGGGTTGCTGTAACTGACGTTTCAGATAATGGAACCGATGTTGACGCCAATAACGATGGTATTGCCGCAAGTGAAGGTGAAGACACACCCACTCCGGTTAGTATTAGCGCTAATCCGATTGTAGGTGTCGTCCAGCAGACCATTGATACTGACGGTGATGGTCAAGTAATTGATCTCGTCGATGCAGGTGATGAAAACTTGCCTCTTGATGAGCGCACTCTCACTTACCGAACCACATTTGCAATTGATATTGCCAATATGGGCAATACTGACTTGGAACAGTTAGAAGTCGTAAATTTCCTGACTTCTACTTTCCCATCACTGGTTGAAAAGGGTGCAATCACAATTCCACCCGGTGGTATTCGTATTGTCGCTGGACCAAATACCGTCATGATCAACGAGAATTACGATGGTGTTCTGGATGCCAATCTTCTCAATTCTTTGAACTCCAGTCTCGCGGAGGGTGAATCTATCAGGATTGAGCTTGAACTTTATATCCAGGTTGATTATTCGGATACAGCCGCGATCGAAGAACTGCAGCGCCAGAACTTTTCGAATCAAGCCGTGGTGAATGGTACGGATCCGGATTCCGGAATTAAGAACAGCGACCTGTCAAACGACGCCACAGGCACTGATGTCGATCCCAATGACAGAAGTGAGTTGATTGATGAGATCGATGTCGACGGTGACTACGATCCTAACGAAGCGGGAGAAAACGAACCGACACCGATCATTCTTCCTTCTGCTGTTCAGGGCACGCTTTGGGAGGACTCTGATGGAGACGGGCAATATGCAGAAGGAATTGAAGAAGCCTTACTCGGATGGTCGGTAGAAATAACCGACCTTGAAGGCAATGTGATTACAACTATTGAAACCGGTGACGATGGTTACTATTCGGTACCCATAGTTCCACCGGGGCCTTATGTCGCTAATTTTTACTCTCCTACGGGTGTGTTGTCAGGACAGAAAAGGGGAATAGCAAGTTCAACTACTATTCTCGATCTCAGCTTTCCGGTCGATCCCAGGGGCGTAATCTACGACAGCCTGACACGACAGCCTATAAATGAAGTTCAGTTGTTCTTTGTGAATTCTGGATCTGGTCAACGAGTTGACGATGTATGTTTGTTACCCGAACAGCAGGGCCAGATTACCGGTGTTACTTTGGGGATTTCTCCCGGGGAATATAAGTTCGACCTGATTCCCGGAGCGCACGATAGTTGTCCTTTAGAACCGACTCAGTATGAAATTGAAATAGCAAACTTGCCGGGCAATTACAGCATTCCATCTTCTTTTTTAATGGCTGATCCTGGTGTTCTCGATGGCTCCGATTGTTTTATTGATGCGATTCCCAATACGGAGCGCTGTGAAGTTATCGACAGTACGTTTGCTCCTCAAATGGGCGAGAGCACACTGCACTTCTTAAAGTTCATGATTGGCGAGGGATTCCCGAACATAATCAACAACCATATTCCGGCCGATCCAATGATTGGTGCCATAGTATTGTTGAACAAAGACACGACTAAACCACGCGCCACCGTTGGTGAATTTGTACCCTATGACATAACAGCCGAAAACCTGACCGCATTCGAATTAGCCGCCGTGGATCTGGTTGATCTGCCTCCACAAGGTTTCAAATACGTTGATGGTTCTGCAAGGGTTGTGCGTCAAGGAGCCGATGGGCGGTTTGATACACCAGACGATATTGTCGAAACCGTTGTGACTGTGGGTGAAAGACCGGTTTTGCTGGAGGGAGTAAGGTTCGCGCCTAACGAAATCATCCGGGCCAGATATCTTCTCCGAATAGGTTCCGGAGTTAAGCGAGGCGAATACACCAATACGGTAGAGCCTTTCCTCGGTGGTTCCAGTATCGGTAATCAATCAAGCGTAGAGGTCGAAGTAGTAGCTGATCCTATTTTTGATCTTACGACCTTGATCGGCAAAGTATTTGAAGACGTCAACGGGAATGGTGTTCAGGATGAGGATGAAATAGGAATCGCCGGAGCGCGTGTCGTTTCTGTTATGGGTGAATGGATCACAACGGACGAGCATGGCCGCTACAGTGTTCCAGGTGTCGACCCTGGTGATAATCCGCGCGGAAGAAATGTTATTTTGAAGGTCGATCCGGCTTCGCTACCCGATGGTGCGATCTTCACGACTGAAAACCCAAGAGTAATGCGTATTACTGGTGGTCTGATGAACCGTATTAACTTCGGCGTTAATTTTGATACCACCAGAGTGCAGCCAGCTCCACTTGAGTCACTGGTTGAAAGACGTCAAAAAGTTACGCTGGACGACCTTATTGATCCAATATTCTTCAGAAAGAGCCATTCTGATATTTCCGGTGAGCATCTAAGTCAAATTACCAACGCCATCGCGATACTGAAGGATGTACAAAATCTTCGAATTGAAGTGGTCGGGCATACAGATAGCACACCCGTTGGTAAACCCGAGACGATAGCCAAGTACGGCGATAACTACGGCTTGTCCAGGGCCAGAGCTGAAAAAGTAGCTGAGACAATCAGTGAGCATCTGGGTTTGGATATGTCTATCTTCGATGTAACTGGCCTCGGTCCCGATCAGCCAATTAGTACCGACACAACTCCCGATGAAATTGCAAAAAACCGTCGTGCCGAAGTGGCCATTCACTACGACAAAGTTTGGACAGAAACAGTATCCCATCAGGCCGTGGAACGAGCTGGTATTGAGATCGGCGAGGCCCTATTTGAGGGAGAGGTACTTAGCTCAGAAGGGATTGACGCTATGGCCAAGTTGGCAGAGTTGCTGTCCAGTGAGGCATATCCGTCTTACGTTGTTCGAGTTAAGGCTGACTACAGTGGTTTGGCTAGCAAGCGCACGGATTCAGTGAAGGCATTCCTCAGCGAACATAACTTACTGACCGGAACCAACCATTTGGATTCAGTAGCGTTTGAAAAAGAAGGGTCTACAGATGAAACCGCTTCAATTGCTGTCGATAGAAACACTGACGGTTGGGAAGCAAACGGTTCCAGCAAAGTTGAGGCAGGTTCGACGGGATTCTTCTCCTCTGCAGCTCACGGCAGGGATGCGGGTTGCTTGAGTCAGTCGTTCTGTTCAGTTGACGGGTTGAATCTATACGTTGAACCCGGTGGGACGGTTGCTTCGCAACCCAATTCAAAAGTGGGTTTGGGAGCGGCGCAACTTGGTAACGCCAGAGTTTGGGTGTCAGTTAATCCTGCGACAGTGAATCCTCAGCTCGCTGTCTTGGGGCCGGATTATTTTGATAGTAAAACGGGCGACAACTATGAATTTTGGGTTTCAACGAATTTCCCAGAATATATCGATTCGTGGCAATTAGAGTTCTTTGATTTCGACGACAAGCGTTTTATCGAGCCTCTCGCCGTCCATAATGGCGACAGTTTAAAAGTTGGCGAGCCAATCCTCTGGGATGGTCATTTAGACAAAGGCTCAATTGATAACCTAGAGGGGCTCTATTATAGATTTACGGTCAAAGACTCAGAGGGGCAAAAGGCTATCACGCGCGAGTATGCTTTCGGCCGAAGAGCGAACTTTGATGCTCCTCTTGATGATTATTATGATGAATCTGAAGGCGAAGAAGAGCCGGCTTCCGGAGGATTGATTTCAGGTGACGTCTCGCAGAACTGGCTGGATTTAATAGGCAATCATAACGACCTGAAATTGATGAGAATGGATATTTCAGGCGGCTTGGTCAGAATAGAAGCGGATGATTTACCAGAAAAAGCCTTTCTGATAGTTAACGGGCACCGTTACCCGGTAACGGACAAAAGTCATATGACGGTAGAGACGCATCTGTCTGCTGGCAAGCAGGAAATATCAGTGGAACTGGCCAACCTCGAGGGCGCTAGTTTGGGAGTCGTTGATATTCCGGTGAATATCGATGCATCCTATTTCTTCATGCTAGCTCTGGCGGACTTCACTTTCGGCCAAAATGAGATAAGCGGTTCCACTGAACTGCTGGCCCATGACGATCATTATGACGAGAGTGTATTTGTTGATGGTCGATTGGCATTTTTCCTGAAAGGGAAAATAAAGGGAGAGTATTTGTTAACCGCGCAGATGGATACTGGCGAAGATGAACTTTCCAAAATTTTTAAAGATCTGGATCGACGCGACGCCAGGAAGCTGTTCAGTCGAATTGACCCCGACCGCTTCTATCCAGTCTATGGGGATGATTCCACATTGACCCGCGATGTGGATACCCAGGGCAAGTTCTATCTGCGGATGGATTGGGATCAGTCCACAGCACTTTGGGGTAACTACAACACCGGTGTTAGCGGAACAGAGTTGGCGAGTTATAACCGTGGTCTCTATGGCGCCAAGGTTGACTACCGCTCTGAGGAAAGCACCGCTCATGGCGACGAGAGGACTTTAATTAAAGCTTTTGTTGCAGAACCAGATAGTGCTGCAGCGCATGATGAATTTTTGGGTACCGGCGGAAGCCTCTATTACTTGAATCACGCTGATGTGGTTTTGGGAAGTGCCAAGCTAGCTGTAGAGGTAAGGGAGCAAGACAGCAACCGGGTCCGCGAATACATAGAACTGGTAGAAGGCAGGGATTTTGATATTGATGAGTTCCAGGGGCGAATTTTCCTAACCAGGCCCCTTAGGAGTCATGCCAGCCAGCAGCTCTTATCAATTATCCGGGATGAACCTCTCGATGGCGACAAAGTCTTTCTGATCGCTGATTATGAATATATTCCTCGAGCCATTTCCGGCGACAAGGTTACTGGGGGCGTTAGAGGCAAGCAGTGGTTGGGAGACTCGGTGGCTGTTGGTGGCACCTACGTCAAGGAAGAGAAGTCTTCGGTAGATTACGAGCTCAAAGCAGTTGACCTAACTTATAAAGTATCCGACGGCACCTATGCCTCAGTCGAATTTGCTTCAACGGACTCATCGCAGAATATTGATTTCCAGACTTCGGTTGATGGTGGTCTTACCTTTGGTAGCGGCAATCCAGCTTCACAGGCAATTAGTGGTGATGCTTTTGCTGTAAATGTCGTGCTTGATACAGCAGACATCGGCATGGAAGACCTTAATGGTAGAGTGTCGGCATGGTACCGCGATCAGGATGCTGGCTTTGATTCTATTCAGTACAACAACACAGATGGTCTTTCAAAAGTTAACTTTGGCGTAGAAGGGCGCATCGCGCCCGGTGACAAACTAGGTTTTAGCTGGCGCGCGTCAAGGGATGAAAACGGGCCCAATGTCTCAGATCAGGCAGGTGTGCAAATTAGCTACAAGTTGTCTGATCAAATAGATATCGCTGGTGAATACGAATACCGGGATGAGCAATCCATTCTCGGTAATCAATCTTCCGATACCTTGGCCCTGAGATTGAGTTGGGATGTGAATGAGCTGATGAGCACCTACGTCGTTGGACAGGGTTCTTTCGGTAGCGCAGGGATAGCTGAAGACAACAATTCGGTCGGTATTGGCATGGATTACCAGATTACCGAGAAGATTCGGATTGGCGGCGAAGCCTTCGGTGGTGATCGAGGTGACGGTATTCGTGTCGGTGCTGAATATGCCTTTAATGATCGATCTGCAGCTTATCTCAACTACAGTTTTGAAGGCACAGATACTGGCAGGAACAGCCTGACCCTTGGCCAAAAGAGCGACTTGACTGACAAGCTTCGCGTCTACAGTGAACATCGATTTGATTCCAGGCTTGACGAAAAAACTCAGGGCCAAACCTACGGTATTGGCTACGACTTTTCTGAAAACTGGACGCTTGAGTTCGACTTCCTGCTTGGAAAAGTAGAGCAAGCCCGGCTTGGATACGATAGAGAGGCTTACAGCTTGTCATCGCGATGGCGAAACGAGGCTTCTGACCTGGTCAATCGTCTGGAGTATCGCATAAACGAAAACCTTGGTTCCCGACAAGAGCAATGGGTGACAGCAAATCGCTTTGATTACCGAATAAACAATGATCTTGTTTTCGTATCCAAAGTAGATTATTCGGTTACTGATGACGAGGTAGCAAATGTTAGATCAGCGAAGTTTGGTGAAGTCGATTTTGGACTAGCTTATCGACCTGTCCATGATGACAGGTTCAATCTTTTGGCTATGTATTCGTACCTCTATGATCTGGATCCGCTCACTCAAAATGGTGGAGGGCTGTTTGATGAGAAGGGGCATGTGCTCTCATTGGAGGGCCTCTATGATCTGAATAATCGTTGGGCAATTGGCGGTAAGTTTGCTTGGAAAAAAAGCGAGATCAGATTGGATCGCAATGGTGGTGCTTTCTTTGATACCAGCACTAGTCTTTACATTGGCAGGGCCCGTTATCATTTGGTCGAGCGCTGGGATGCGTTGCTTGAATATCGCATGCTCGAAGTAGATGAAGCCGGTGATAGTGAGCAGGGCTTCCTGATGTCCGTCGACTATCACCTTAGAGATAACTTCAAAGTAGGTCTTGGTTACAATTTCACGGATTTTGAGGACAATTTGACGAGACTCGATTACGAGGCAAAAGGATGGTTCCTGAATCTAATAGGTAAGTACTAACGTGAACAGGCCCTAAGAACGTACAAGAAGAATTAGCCGCATTCGATAACTGGCGCTAAACCCAATTTTCAACGGATCATCTGCCTGGCCCAGGGCATAGTGCTGAACTCTGTTGGACGGTTGTGAAATTCGCAACGTCCACGACAACGACATCATCCAGAGAAGGCGGTTGGGTTACTTGGAATATGCCTTTTACTCATCGTCTAATGGCTGCATTTAACTATTTGTGATTAGATTCAGACGCTCGAGAGCCGAATAACAATATTGGGGAATGCTTGATGGTAAAGACGCTTGCGGGTGCGTTAATTATCGGGCTGATCAGTTTGCTGCTCACGCCGTTATCTGTTGATGCTGCCGGTAAAAAACCCACTAATCCTCGTGGGATAACGGTAATAGTGGCGGCAATGGTGGTGGAGGAGGGGAACCACCATCTCCAACTTATCTTGGCCCGCGCCTAGCGCCTGGATTCGACCTGCGGTTTAACAAAGATCATAAAATGCTGCTGTGGCAGAAAGTCACCTGTGCTTTCCCAACTAAATCCTACAGCCTGCATCTCTTTGGTCGCTTGGTGTTGGGTCATTTTGTGTAGTCGCTTGATAGGCACCGAGGCGTCTTCCCCACGATACTCAATCAATACCAATCTACCGCCGGGTTTGAGCGCGGCGTAAATGGCTTGGCTCATTTCAAGCGGGTGGGAGAATTCGTGGTACGCATCAACAATAAAAGCAAGGTCAACGGTTTCCGCAGGAAGATTAGGACTAATGGTTGATCCCAAAACAGTCTGAATGTTGAAGACCCCTGTCTTCGTTTTGCGCGCCTCGATGATACCAAGCATTTCCTCTTGTATGTCTACGGCTATCACATGACCCGAGGGGACACGCTTTGCGACCGGGAAACTGAAATAACCGGTTCCCGCTCCGATGTCAGCCACCACAGCGTTAGCCGCTAAAGGCAGACTTGCGATAAGAAGGTCGGTCCGCTCTTCCTTCTGACGATCGCTACGTTCTAGCCAAGATGCACCCAAATGGCCCATTACATGTGAAATTTGCCTGCCCATATAGAATTTGCCGATACCATCCCTGCCAGCTGCACCCCAATGGTAAGGATCATCTATCAGGTCTGAGGAGGAGTAAGCGAGCCAGGATACGAACGTTAGACAAACTGAAAGAACGATATTGCGATTCATAATGGTGGGGTCTCGGGCGAAACTGATGGCTGAAGCGAAGGTGAGTCATCAAACTCTATCCAATCAACAGTAAGCTCAAAGGGTCCATCGATACCGTCGGCCAAAATCAGTCCCATGCCAACGACTCGCGACGTTAATAACGGTGGACGGTTCAAGCGACGCCCGCGCCAGGCCGCATGAAATTCCTTAATAGGTAGCTCGATGATCTGCCATTCGTCTGCGGCCGTCGCAAAATCCCGTTGATAGGATGCCCGGTCATTATCTACATAAAGTCTAAACCGATAATCACGTCCGTCACCGCGGACCTTCAATCGAACGACTGAGAATTCAGGCAAGTCCCAGTCTTGGCGATTGCTCCGCAAGGACGCGAAGCCACCACCCCTGGTGTTCAGTTTACCGGTAAATTGCAGTTGCCCATCGGTGATAACGAAACTGCTTTCAGAGCGCCCACCCATTACGGTGTCGTTGACAACCTGCCACCGCACGTCCCCGTCCCCCTGACCAGTCTGAAAGGTTGTCACGCGTTTGGGTTCAGCCAACGCTAAGGAACTAAAAACCACCATAGATACCATCAATTGTATTAGCAGCGCCGACATAGAACACATCCCGGATTAGACGGGTTTCAATATAGATGAAAATTACCGGCAGAGGCTAAATCTGCGCTCTGTCCAATCTAGACATTTGGTTAACAAGTGAGATCATCTCGTGTATCAAGGTCACGGGTGTCACTGAGAAAATACTGAAGTTGCCGGGAAAGCGGATCGACCAGTGCGCCCCATGCCGTTAAATTGCCAATACCCTCCGGATTCCCGTCGAGAACTGGCGCTACGTACGATTTGCAGGGGATCATGTGCCTGGCGGATAAAACAGAAGTGCGGTTGATTCTTCTTATACCCCTTCACGCACATTCCGTTTGTTGCAAACGATGACTGCCACCCCCAGGATATTGCAATCTGCGTGAAAGTCGTCAATGAGGGTGTTGGGCTCATAAGTCAGGATGATGAATTCTGCACACGCTGAATTGTCCTGCAACTTCAGCGAAGCGAGAGAAGTTGACGAAGAAAAAAAACCTGACAAAGGGAGTCGAAGTTCAGAAGAAAACCCCAGCAACCGGGAAAGGGGCCAACTAGAACACGACCACCATCATCAGAGTGCGGTGGACCGCAGGTGCTAACTTTCCCCGGTGAAGCAGGCTCGCTGAACAACGATTATCGC
>JABGVY010000559.1 GCA_018645845.1 Gammaproteobacteria bacterium
ATACTGCGTCACTCGTTTATTATCGATGAACGTCGAGTCTGTGGGCGGGGCAGGGTCCTCAAGGATGATGCCCGCAGCAGTCTGAACGCCGCCTATATCGTCACTGCCATCGAAGAGACCATCGTCGTTCAGGTCAAACACCGTTCGATTAAAGCAAATCGAACCACCGGTAGCCGGGCAGAACGACAGGACTGCGCCACCCGCCAGGCCAACACAACTCCCAGCCTCTCTTGGGAAGATAGAGTTCACAAACGCGATGCCACCACGCAACTGTATGTTTCTTACCGCTCTTTCACCAGGAAGCTCGGCTGCAGAACCCGGCACAGCGCCCGCTGGGGGAGAATCAAGATCGTTATACCAACCTTTTTGAGCACCGGCGACAGTATAGTCAACATCGTTATCTGAGAGGGTTCTTAACTTGCCCAATGCATCGTCGACATTGGTATAACTTTGTGACTGAAGTTCAGACTTTAATACAAGCGCTGACCCACCTGATGCAAGTCGATCCCAGATACCATAAATAGACTGGGTTTCTGCATCGGTAGAGTCCCCATTTCGCAAATAAGCACCCGTGCCGAAAATGATGATAAAGCCTTCATCTTCGGTTGGGTGAACGATGGCAAGCGGTTGCGTGGTGATAGGCTGGTTTTTCTCATCTGCTGTACCAGGCTTGTACTGGGCCTGAAAAATCTTGGTCACGCTCCAGTTATTGAAATCAGCGTCAGTGATGTCAAACCGGAAGAAGTTACCCTGCAGGTCACCGGCGTAAGCATAGTCGGCAGTGCCGTTGCCATCTGCATCAATGACTCTGGGTTCACCCAGACCGTTTGGAACACCTGCTAGCGCACCGAACCCGGTATCCAATTTAACAAAATCCTGCGGATCGCCATTCTGGCAGGCAACGGGGTAGCCGCCATTCGGGATAACATTATGGTTAATGTCAGGGTGACACCACGTGCCATCTAATCCACCTTCAAGAAACAAAACCAACAACTTGGCAATACCAGCGGTAGAGTTGTAACCATTACCCGCTATCGCGACCCAGATGTTTTCAGAGTCATAATCCAACAGGTTACTCATCACGATGGTCGGCCCACTCAAAGAGTAGCCAAAGTCTTTGACGGGCTGTGGCGGTGACAACCGATCCTGACGCTGGTCATCTACATTGCCGTCGCCGTCTGCATCAGTAAGCAGCGGGTTACCCAACCCGTCAGTCGGGTAAGTGTCATCTTCATCAGTGAACTCCCACAGCACTACCTCTGCTGAGTTAAGATCACTAAACGAAGTTGGATCAGTAATGTCCAGCGCAAAGTAGGCTTTACCGCCACCTCCTTGACCACTAACTAGAATAGTTCGCCACTCTTTATCACCATCACCGTCGACATCTAAGTAGACATCATTGACGGCTGGTGTCGCATCCACAAAGTACTTATGCGTATATTGGTAATCGAGCAAATTCGTCACCCTATTACTGTAGGTGCCTGTAATCAGATTATTCGGTAAAAAGCCGATCACTTCATCACCGCTTTCAGCATCGAACCCATGCAACATGCCATCATTAGCGGCGACATAAACTACAGGATCGCGAGCCTTATTGGCGAACCGAAACTGAGAGTAAGGGTCACTCTCAGGGAACGGCGCACTGCCTCTGCCTAACCTCGACGGAGGACCAATGAAGGTGGGCGCTGAGTGCACAATATCACCCAGGCGACCCGCGATGCCCGGTCGTTCCCGTAAGTTACCGACAGGGCGTTCGTTAGTATTGTCGCCTCGCAGGTACGACACTCGTTCGCTTATCACAGTGTTTATTGGGTTGCCGCCCGGTGCCACACTAAAGGCCGCCCTTTGTGCAGTGTTGAGGAAACCCGGCCTAAAGGGTATTCCATCTTGACCGTCATAGGTCAAAATCACGCGGTCGCTCGGCGGTATCGAATCTAGCTGAGTGGCCGCCTTCCAGACAGGCTCCTCCGTTACGACGCCATCAGAGTCAATGCTCTGCGCAATCAGATTGCCAGTATTGTTCTTAGTGTTATAGAAAGAACGGAATACCAGCGTGTCCTGGAGAATTTCCTGTGAGTTAAATGAGACTGCCGATGCTGCTCCACTCCCCTGCTGGAACTCTGCAAAAGCTTTCTCCAAGGCCTCTGAAAACTCCAGGGGATTTGCCGCACTGAGATACTGACCACGCCCGTTAAGCGCGGCGTGCCGCATATCATCGATCTTACTCTCCGAATTGGTTGGGTTACCCCAGTTAAAGGGAGTGGTGTAGTTCGTTGGTACGTCCTGTTCTTCCACAAGACCGTTAACACCAAAACCCACCGTGTAGGTCTTCATGTGCTGGTGCATCAGGACGTTAGAATTGTCCCTGAACGCAGTTTCCGCAGCACCAGCGATATCCCTTGCCGAAGTCTGCACTTCATCCTGAAGCCCTGGGTGTATGTCCTCTTCATAGTACTTCATCGCAACGTCGGACAAGGTCTCGGAGGCGCCGCCAGCATAGACGCCACCATCGAAATTTGTATCGTTATTGCTGTCAGAATTTCCGACAGAGGGGTTGCTTCCGTTCCACGCACCATCAGAAATCAATAGCGCAAAGTTTTGCTGGCAGTTACCGTTGGGCGCTGCTAAGACCGGGCACGCCGCATCTCCCGGAGACGAATTACTGCTTGAACCATAGATGTCTCCACTTTTGCAGGCAAAATGCCGGCCCGCTCCCCTAAGTGCTTGCCTTAGTGGCGTACCACCACTAGAAAAAGTCCCGTAAATAGTATTGAGCAAGTCTGCCTTTGCGCCCGTTCTCTCAGAACTATTCATACTCCTGATTGGCTCACTGGGTCTACTCGAGCGAAGGGTGGTGAAGCCCACCCGAAGGTTCTCGGACCCTGCTATCACCCTACCCAGGGCCGACTTAGCGGTAAACTCTCGAGTTCGCGAGTAGGTAAACCAGTTTGCAAAGTTCTGCAGTTCCTCCTGAAAGGAACAGGAATTATCCGAGGTGACACAGTCCGTTCTGGATGCTGATCTTGGATAGCTATCTGACCCACCTTGTGACGCAGGCTTAATCTCAACCAGAAGCCCATCAGATAGGCAACTCGCTTCGTTAACCGCGTCTATAGGCCAAGTTCGCACGCAATAGCTAGGGTCAGAGCCCTTATAGGGAGAAGGTGTCGCGTCAAGGTCGGGGTTAGCTTCTGAGGCATCCTTGTTTACCCAGACATAGTAGCGCGGCAGGTAAAGGTTAACGTTCCTGTAATTGCCGCTAGTCCCGTACGCGGTATACTGTTCATTGGTGAGCAGGTTCGTCCAACTGCCATTGGGCGAAACAGGATTATGCAATGCATGTGCAGGATTTGAAGGAGGGTAACTAACCCCACCCGGCGCCAACCCAACCCATGGCTCATAGCGGGTCTCCGGATTGTAGTACACCTTGTTATATCGCGAATTTCGCAGCCGCCAGTAACCCGTATTAGCCTGTGCTTTTTCGCTCGCGGCAAGGTATCTGTAATTATTACTCGTTGCCTTACTGAGAAAATAAAGCGCTCTATTTCCACCAAAACGATATTTACCCGACTCTCCTTCTGTGAGGATATCCCAGCTCATAGAGCCTGAATCATCGTGAACCACCAGGACATTCGCCTCGGTACCTAGCAACAGTTCGAGCGGAATCTCGGCAAGGTCAAAATCAACCTCAACTACACCGTCAGTCGAACCCGTTGGCGCAGAGCCTCCTTCATTAACGACGATCGTGACATAGTTGCCGCTAGTACATCTATCCGCAGAGGGGACCGAAGAGTCACACACAGTAAAAAAGAAACCCTCTGCCCCGAAGAACGATGCACTCGGCCTGAACGTGAATGTTCCGTCACTATTAAATGTCTCCAAAACACCGCCCTGACCAGTCGTTAAACTAGCGGCGGCAAAGTACAAAGTATCCGGCGTTCGAGTGCAGCTCGGGTCACTTGTATCGCAGGCCAACCCGTCAATCACGGTGTTGTCTATACGATCCACAACAGTGCCGAGTCCGTTAGCGCTTGAAACGACAAGACCATCACCCTGATCCATGGTGTATACGATTTCCGTAGGCACTCTAGGTAAATCGTTAGCTGGCGTCACCAAAACTGTCACCGTTGCACAGCTGTCATCCGCTGGTGAATGGACTGCATCTCGGATGCAATAGCTAAAAGAGTCCTCACCATTAAAATTTAGCCCGGGCCGATATATGATGGAACTGTCTCCAACCGTAAACCCGGTTACGGTCGAGTCCGGCGTCTGCCCTCCCAAGCATTCATCGCTCGAGCAACTGACCTCCCCATTCATCGCAATGGTAAAGTCTCCGGTATTGGCAATATCGACCATCCGGGAATTGGTTCGCCATGCCCGTGCTATCCCCTCGGAATCCGCGATTTGCTGCCCTACCCTAATCACATAGGCAGGCTCGTCACCCAGCTGATCGTTAGACAGAACGTTGAAGGTGATAGGGTCACCATCTTCTTCCATTATCAGACCCGGAAAAACACTGTAATGATCGTCAAATGCCTCCGGTTGTGCTGCATCAACACCCGGTATCGTGATCGTAATCGTAACCGTGGCATCCCCCGTGTTACCACCCGCATCAATCGCTTGAAAGGTGAAGGCATCCGTCAGGTTAGCCGTGCCATCATGGGTGTAGCTAAAAGTGCCGTTAGCCGCCAATGCCAGGGTGCCGTTACTTGGTCCTGACACCGGCGTCGTATTAACACTGTGCGTATCACCCGAGTCAGCGTCGACCAGGCCCTGCAACAGGTTAGCCCCTGTATCAAGATCGCTGGCCGTCACTGATTCGCCCTGATTCAACGTAACGCTATTGGCCTGCGGCACCGGGTCGTTATCATTTACCTCTGTGACGGTAATGATCACCATGGCGCTGCCCGTATTACCGGTCGAATCGATCGCCTCAAAACGAAAGCTGTCACTGAAGTTCTCTGAATCGTCGTGTACATAGCTAAAGGTGCCGTCGGCCGACAATGACAAGGTACCGTTACTGGGACCTTCCAATGGCGTTGTATTCACGGTATGCGTATCAGCTACGTCTACGTCCGTTAGACCCTGCAGAAGGTTAGAACCTGTATCCAAGTCGGTCTCACTCGCTGATTGCCCCTCTGCGACCGTCAAACTATTCGCCTGCGGCACAGGGTCATTATCATCTTCCTCAATGACGGTTATCGAGACCGATGCGCTACCCGTGTTACCACCTGAATCAATGACCTCAAACGTGAAGCTGTCACTAAAGTTGTCAGTACCATCATGGGTGTAGGAAAACGTACCGTTAGCTGACAGTGTCAGTGAGCCAAAGCTTGGACCTGACACCGCTGCGGTATTTACCGTGTGCGTATCACTTGCATCATTGTCGGTTAAACCCTGCAAGAGGCTGCTGCCCGTATCTAGATTACTTTGAGTCGCCGATTGCCCCTTAACCACGGTGAAACTATTCGCCTGCGGCACGGGGTCATTGTCATTCAACCCGTTAATCGAAAGCGTTACACTTTGAGCAGGAGATTCGTTGTTACCGACATCCGCCACCTTCACATCAAAACTATAGGAGTCCTTAACTTCGGCATCCGGATCGCCCACTAGCGTCACTTGCCCACTCGATGAATCTATTGAAAAAGAAGCGTCATCAGTGCCCCCAGCAAAACTATAAATTAGCGCTTCTGTATCGTACAACCCAGCGGTCGCGTTGGCAGTCGTCGTATAGACAACTTGACCCGCGCCGCTGTTTTCATCGATCGCTGTCGCCGTAGGGCCCGATGTCACGGTGAGATTGGTCGCACCCACGGTAACCGTCAGAATCCCACAGGAATCATCATTAATACCAGGGCTAAAGCAACCGGCATTATTGTTGTCTTTGCCCCTGGTAAAATTTGTTCTGTTGCCATCTTTGAGTTTATAACGGATGGATCCAGTACCCTGCGCCCCGGGCGTTAGCGAAATGCTCACTGCATTGAAAAAACCAGGCCTAGGCTGCCCGTTACCTTTGAGCAGGAACCCATCATTACAACGCGCCTCGTTAACCAAACTTGCATTTGACATGGGACCCATGGCCAGGATTTTGAACGTGGCCTGCTGGCTCTGAGTGGTCAAAGGTGCTGTTTTCCCGTTAAGGTTATCGTTGTCTTGATGACAAAAAATGAAACTGGTCTCACCTAACGGCACCGTAATTGGATCATCAACCGCTAGGACATGAGTACCCTGGGAGTTCTTGTGCGCTAACGCGAAGGAGCAACAAAGCTGGACCGTGCAAAAAACACTTAATGCGAATAATCGTGACGCCCATTTATGTCGTCCAAAGGTAAAATAGTTGCGCATAGGTTTTCTCGATTTATCAATTTTAAGTGCCGCTCCGTTCTAGCGAACGAACGCCAAAAATAATATACAGGCAAGATATAGTTTGTAAGCGGACCATTAACTCAATGGTCGAATTAACTGAACGAAAGGTTCTCATTCGCTCTTTTAACGACCTAAAATTGCTTCCCGTAGGTCCCTTGAATCATGACTTGTGCATCTGCAGTAGCGCCATATCCCCGAGCGGTCACTCGAAAAACCTCAGTTCGACCAGCTCCTATATCCTCGCCAATATTATCAAGATTCAGTGCATCCGCATCCGCAATGATTGTTTGCACGTGCTCGACGATATATTTTGGCTGCTCGGCTCCTGTAATCTGCGTTTCACTTGTCCGAAAGCCACCGCTCTCCCAATCTCCCAAGTCTTTCCAATTTGGAAGGTCTCCTGGCGCTGCCTCAAAGTAATAACCGTTCGCCTCATTGACCGCTAGATCGTCCAGGGGATCGCCAAAATCATTCAGGCTGTTCAGGTCCTCCAGAAGATCTTCTCCGTCTCGCAGCGCCACTTCCGCAGCTTGAAAAGCGAGGTTCCCATCGTTCGCGTTGCGCGCCATCCGCAACTGCAGTGACGTCGTCTGAATCGATGAAACTCCCAACATTGTCAATAACAGCAACATGACCAGGCTCATGAACAATACGATACCGGCTTGACCTCGTTTGCTTGGCAGGATTGGTTGGTTTCGCTTCATCATCATGATCATTAGCTTCTGTTTCTGAGCATAAAGGTTTGGGTGAAAGCTCGACGTATCAAACCGTCTATCTCTGATTCACCTTCACCCTCATAGCAGTTTTGGATAGTACAACCGTGTGTCGGCGCGCTGGAACCACCCACATCATCAATAGAGTTAGCGATCACCGTAACTCGAATGGTCACGACATTTTTAAGGCTTACATCGTTGATTGAGCTCACGTATTGGTTTGGGATAAGGTCATCGTCGTCCGATACACCATAAAGAATTTGCAGATTTTCGATCCCTTCAACAAGCTCGACCGGCGATGTTGTGCCGGATTTTCGCCACAACGAGAGCGGCGCATCGCC
>JABGVY010000279.1 GCA_018645845.1 Gammaproteobacteria bacterium
AGAGTCAGATGGAAATATGGAGGTGGCTATCGAAAACCTGCGTAAATCCAGTGGCATGAAAGCCGCAAAAAAAGCAGGACGAATAGCATCTGACGGTTTACTCAGTATTAAGGTTGACGGTGCAATGGGCGTTATTGTCGAAGTCAATTGTGAAACAGACTTCGCCGCAAGGGATGACAACTTCGTAGCCTTTGTGAAGACCGTTACTGAGAGGGTTTTGGAGGCAGGGGAAACCAATGTCGAGGCTCTGGGTCTTGAAACCGAGAGGGAAAACCTCGTGCAGAAAATTGGAGAAAACATCTCCATCAGGCGCGCTGAGTTATTCAAAGATGAAGGGACTGTGGTTGAATACCTGCATACCAACGGCAGGATCGGCGTCATGCTTTCCATGGAAGGCGGTAGTGAAGACCTTGGGAAAGACGTGGCGATGCACATTGCTGCAATGAACCCAACGGTTGTAAGCTCAGAGGATGCTCCGGCAGATCTCGTGGCGAAAGAGCGGGAAATTTATGCGGCTCAGGCCCAGGATTCAGGAAAACCACCCGAAATCGTTGAAAAAATGATCGATGGACGTATCAGGAAGTACCTGGCGGAAATCAGCCTTCTGGAACAAGTCTTTGTAAAGGATGGTGACACCAAGATTGCTGCCCTGCTCAAAAAGGAAGGTGCTGCGGTTAATCGCTTTGTAAGATACGAAGTCGGCGAAGGTATTGAGAAAGAGGAAGAAGATTTTGCTGCTGAAGTACAAAAGCAGTTAGGTAACTAGGAACAAAAAATAAAACTCAGGAAAGCCAATGCAAAAAAGCAACGCCACGCCAAAGTACAAGCGGATACTGCTTAAGTTATCCGGAGAAGCATTGGGTGACGGTAGCGTTGGGATAGACCCTAAAATACTGGATAGGACCGCACTTGAAATTGGTCAACTGGTTGGGGTTGGAGTTCAGGTCGGCCTTGTTATCGGAGGGGGAAACTTGTTTCGTGGCGCGGCGCTTCATGCGGCTGGTCTTGATCGAGTCACCGGCGATCATATGGGAATGCTCGCGACGGTAATGAACGCACTGGCGATGCGCGATGCATTGGAGCGTGCCAATATCCACACAGTAGTGATGTCTTCTATTCCCATGAGTGGTGTTGTCGAACACTATGATCGGCGTCGGGCGATTCGCCATCTCGAAGAGAGCAACGTTGTCATTTTCTCTGCAGGTACCGGTAATCCGTTTTTTACGACTGACTCAGCAGCGTGCCTGCGGGGCATTGAAGTGGATGCGGACATCGTTCTGAAAGCAACTAAGGTCGATGGGGTCTATTCTTCTGATCCAGTTCTCGACAATACAGCAACTCGATATAATTATCTAACTTACGATGAAGTGCTTGAAAAGCAACTCGGAGTTATGGATCTTACTGCTATTTGCCTGGCACGTGATCATGATATGCCACTGCGGGTTTTTGCCATGGAGCACAAGGGTGCGCTCTTAAATGTTGTTGTCGGTGAGGATGAAGGGACATTGATTGCTAACAACTCCTAGCTAAGCCGTTTGCTTAGCGGAATGTGTCGTGTGAAAAAGGAATAAATATGATCGAGGACATTAAGCAAGACGCTGAAGAGCGAATGGACAAGTCGCTTCTGTCGCTTGATGCAGCGTTTGCGAGAATCAGGACCGGTCGGGCACACCCAAGCCTGCTAGATGGGATCTCCGTGAATTATTACGGTTCTGATACGCCACTGAATCAACTGGCCAACATCACCGTTGAAGATGCGCGAACCCTGGTTATTTCACCCTGGGAAAAGCCCATTATCCCTGAAGTTGAAAGAGCTATTCTCAAATCAAACCTTGGGTTAACCCCGAGTACGTCATCGGACAAAATCAGGCTACCGATGCCGCCGCTAACGGAAGAAAATCGACGTGACCTGACTAAAGTCGCAAAAGCTGAAGCTGAACATGCGCGGGTCGCGATACGTAATATCCGAAGGGATGCAAATAGTGATCTGAAGGATTACCTGAAGGAAAAGGAAATCACCGAGGATGATCAGCGCCGAGGCGAGGATCTGATACAGAAGCTCACAGATGTTAAAGTCAAACAAATCGACTCAGCGCTGGACGCAAAAGAAGCTGACTTGATGGAATTCTAGCGGAGTCCGATGCTACGCCAGCGCATCATTACTGCCATTATCCTCGCGCCAATTGTATTGGCGTGCGTCTTTCTGTTACACCACTTTGAATTTTCCCTGTTTGTGGGCGCTGTTCTGGCGGTCGCCGCCTGGGAATGGGCTAACTTTGCCAATTTGTCCGACCTGAACAGGTACCTCTATGCACTAATGGTTGCTGTCGCCATGTCTGCGGCATACTTTGCCCCAGTTACTCCTGTACTGTTGCTTAGTAGCCTCTGGTGGGCGATTGCGTTTGTGCTCGTGGTTAATTACCCGAAACGGGATGAACTCTGGGGTAGTTCAATAGTCATAATGATTATTGGTATCGTGATCCTGGTCCCCGGGTTCGTCGCGTTAATTGAACTTAAGCGTCACGCGGAAAGCAACTTTCTGATCTGCTTGTTGTTTTTTCTGATATGGGGGGCAGATATTGGTGCTTATTTCAGTGGCCGGGCGTTTGGTAAAAGGAAATTGGCTCCTCGGGTGAGCCCCGGAAAATCATGGGCAGGGTTCTATGGAGGCGTCGTGACTTCATTTGTCATAGCAGTGTTAATGTCGCTGTATCTTGGTCGTCCTGAGCTGGCAACCGCGGATGGGGTTATTTTTCTCCTCGCGTGCATGTTCATTGCCGTGGTTTCTGTATTGGGTGATCTGACCATCAGCATGTTCAAGCGGCATCGGGACATCAAGGATTCCAGTAATTTACTGCCAGGGCATGGTGGGTTTCTTGATAGAATCGATAGTCTGCTTTCCGCGAGTCCTGTATTTGCGTTGTATCTCGGTATTGCGGTGTGGGCAGGTAACCCATGAAACAGACAATTGGGCCCGGACGCAATACAATAGGGCGTCAAGCAAAACCAGATAACAGGATATTCGCGCTAGAGCGCGTTTGATGACGATGATCGATTTTTTACAAACAGTCCTTGCTCTGCTCGTTACCATTTCGATACTGGTGACTATTCATGAGTTTGGCCATTATTGGGTTGCCCGGCTCTGTAACGTGCACGTCATTCGATTTAGCGTTGGTTTTGGTAAATCAATTTATGTGAAAAAGGGGCGTCAACCGGTTTACGAAGAACGGCCCGTTTATGATCAAGAAGGTCATCTTGTACCGGTGCGTACCCGCGGCAATGAGCCCCTGGCACCCACCGAGTTTGCAATTGCGGCCATCCCTCTTGGCGGATACGTCAAATTCCTGGATGAAAGGGAAGGTTATGTTCCGGATGACCAGATACACCTGGCCTTCAACCGAAAAACCGTATGGCAACGCATCGCTATTGTCTCGGCAGGACCTATTGCGAATTTTTTACTCGCGATTGCCGCCTACTGGATGCTTTTTGTGTCCGGTGTTACGGGTGTCATACCTCTATTGGGTGAGCTTGACCCAGAAAGCGCGGCCGCGAGAGCTGGCCTGCAACAAGGTCATGAGATTGTTGCAGTTGATGGCAAGGCTACAAAAACCTGGAGTGAGGTCAACCTGACGCTGTTTGATCGTCTTGGGGAAACAGGCGAGATCGTGCTCACGGTTGTTGAACCTGGTTCGTTTAACGCGCAGTCGAACTACAATGTACCGGTTACTCAATGGCTATCGAACAATGTTTCGCCGGCGCCTGCCCGTGATCTTGGGCTTGTTGTGCAAATGCCCGAGTTTCCTGCTGTGATAGGCGGTCTCAACGACGATGGTCGGGCGACCATGGGTGGAGTTGAGATTGGTGATGAGTTTCTTAGCGTTGATGGTGTGTCAGTGATTGATTGGCCGCATCTAGTTGAGCTTATTCAGGCGAGCCCCGAACAAACGCTAAGTGTTATTATCCAGCGGTCTGGTCAGACGATGAAGATCGATCTTACTCCCAAGGGTATCGAGCGAGACGGGAATATCCTTGGTTTTATTGGTGCTTCACCTCAGGCCGTGAACTTCCCGCCAGAGATGTTGCGTGAAACGCGATATCCCATTTATTCAGCGTGGATGCCAGCGGCAGTGAAAACCTGGGAGGTAACCTTGTTTACCCTCGCATCGATAAAGAAGATGATAGTTGGTGCTATTTCGCCAAAGAATCTGAGTGGCCCGATTACGATCGCGCAAGTAGCCAGCGCTACGGCTGAAAATGGGTTCGAGAGTTTCGTGGGGTTTATTGCACTGCTCAGTATTTCGTTGGGAGTGATTAACCTTTTACCGATACCGGTACTCGATGGTGGTCACTTGGTTTATTATTTTATTGAATTGATAGCCGGGCGACCGGTTCCAGAAAGAGTTCAGGTGTGGGGGTTCCAGATGGGAACCTTCCTGATCATGGGTATCATGGTGCTGGCTTTTTATAACGACCTTACACGATTGTAGAGACATTTTAGTGGTAAAGCTCAAAGATACCCTGGGAAAGTATGCCCGTTCACTTATCCTTTTGGTCACGTTGTCTTATTGCACGTCGTCCTTTGGTTTCGTTATATCAGATATCCGTGTTGAAGGACTGCAGCGAGTCTCTGCAGGCACAGTGTTTGGTGCAGTCCCCTACAGCGTAGGTGACAATGTTGGTGCTGAAGAGGTTAGAACAATTGCACGTTCCCTGTTCCAGACAGAAACTTTTGATGACGTTCAGGTAGGTCGCGATGGCAATGTGCTTGTTATTATCGTCAAGGAACGGCCAACCATTGATACCATTGAGTTTGAAGGTAACAAAGCGATCAAGACGGAAGCCCTGATTGAAGGCCTTCAGGGTTCGGGATTATCGGAAGGGCAAATTTTTAAGAAAGTCACCCTGGATCAAATTGCATCGGATCTGGAAAGGCAATATGTGTCCCAGGGTCGATATGATGCAAACATTGAGACTAATATCGAAAACCTGCCTCGAAACCGGGTAGCCATTAAAGTCGACGTTTATGAAGGAAATGTTTCGGGTATCAGCCACATTAACATCGTTGGCAATACGGTTTTTGATGATGAAACCCTGATTGAACTGCTTGAATTGAAACTCCCCGGCTGGTTGTCGTTCTATACGAAAGACGACCAGTATTCGCGTGAGAAGCTGCAAAGTGATATCGAGGTGCTGGAATCTCATTACCTCGACCGTGGTTACCTGAATTTCAGGGTCGACTCGACTCAGGTGTCGATCGCGCCCAATATGGAAGATGTCTACATCACCGTTAATGTTATCGAAGGTGACCAATTCAAAATCTCGGCTGTCGAGGTGGCGGGCGAGCTTCGTGATATTCCGGAAGAGAATATCCGCGCGATGCTGCTGACTCGAGAAGGGCAAACCTTTTCAAGACAATACATGACCTTGAGTGAAGAGAGAATTGAATCGGCGCTGGGTAACGCAGGGTACACCTTTGCGAGTGCAACCGGCGAGCCCGCGGCTAATGACGATGGCGAAACGGTTACCGTGAAGTATTTTATTGATGCCGGGAAAAGAGCCTATGTCCGAAGGTTAAATTTTCAGGGCAACACGGTGACTCAGGATCACGTTCTGAGGCGCGAGATGCGCCAGATGGAAGGCGGTTGGGCTTCCACTGCGATGATTGAAGGTTCAAAAATACGCTTACAGCGGCTTGGCTTTTTTAAAGACGTGAGCGTCGAGACACCTTCGGTGCCAGGTACAGATGACCAGATTGATGTGAACTATACGGTCGAGGAACAACCTTCCGGTTCGATTTCTGCGACGGTAGGCTATGCGCAGCGTATGGGCTTGATTCTGGGGTTGGGATACCAGGAATCGAATGTGTTCGGCACGGGTAACAGTATCAATATTGGAATCAATCGAAGTGATTATCAGCAATCACTTAACGTTTCTTTCTTTGACCCTTACTACACGGTAGATGGCGTTAGCCGAGGCTATTCAGCATTTTTCCGGAAGAGTGATTATGAAGAACGGAACATAGCCAGCTTCTCTACAGATTCCTATGGCCTAAACGTCAGCTTTGGCTACCCCATCTCGGAGATATCTCGCATCGGTCTTACAGTTGGTATTGAACGAACGGAAATCAAGGAAGGGGTAATCCCGGCTCAGGAAATATCTGAATTCCTGGATGAAGAAGGTAATGAGTTTGACCTGGTTTCACTGACTGCGTCATATAGCATGTCAGCGCTTAATCGTGGCCTGCTTCCCACTGCCGGTCGATCGCAGTCCATGTCATTTGAAATGACGGTCCCGGGAAGTGAGCTCGAATACTACAGGTTGAATTACACCGGCCAGATTTTTTACCCAATATTCAATCCGTTTGTATTGAGGCTCAGGGCCAATCTGGGTTACGGCGAAGCCTATGGGGATACCGAAAACTTTCCATTTTATAAGCACTTTTTCGGTGGTGGTATGGGATCTGTGCGGGGTTACGAGAGCAACTCCCTTGGACCAAGGTCCACACCGTCACCGCAGGACCAATACAATGACCCTGACCCAATTGGCGGTAATGTGTTGGTGGAGTTGAGCGCGGAAGTATTGTTTCCACTGCCGTTTATAGAAGACCAGAGTCAGTTAAAGTCTGTGTTGTTCTTCGATGCCGGTAACGTTTTCAATACAAACTGCCCGGACGTTAGTGTTTACTGTCTGGATCTGGATGAAGGCGAACTAAGATACAGTGCAGGTATTGCGGTGACGTGGATTACGGGTTTTGCGCCCATTAGCTTTGCCCTGGCATTCCCGATCAATGATAAGGAGGGTGACGAGTCCGAGTCATTCCAGTTTGAACTGGGTAAAACTTTTTAGAAGATCCGAGGTCTTAGTAACTGCCCTTTGTAAATCGAGTCTTTACGGGACAAAAGACGTTGAATCGGATGGGTGAATGTGTAAGTATCCGCTTCCGTCGAGTTCCGACGGTTACCAATTAAGTTAATGAAGTTCCCCTTTGGAGGAAATTGTGCGAGTAAATCAAAGCATTTTGGCTATTCTGGCCACATTTTTCATGGCGATGGCCTCATCATCTGCCATTGCGGAAGCTAAAATCGGCGTAGCCGACCCTCAGAGAGCAATTTTGCAGTCAGAGATTGGAAAACAGGGCGTTCAGCAGATCAATGCTCAGTTCACAGAGCAGGACGACATGCTGAAAGAGATGCAGACGGACATCACTTCCCTTCTGGAAAGGCTCAAAAAAGACACTGAGCTGATGAGTGATCAGGAATTCCAGAACCTTCTTCAGGAGATTTCGGTCAAGCGAAACCAGATGTCGCAACTGCTTCAGGAGCTACAGCGAGTCAAGTTGGAGCAATCTGATCGGTTGATCCAGTCCCTTACGCCACGGTATCAGGAAGCCATCGAAGCGCTTGTACTTAGCGATAAGTACGACCTGGTTTTGCCGCGACAGAGTGTCCATTATCGTCATGAACTGTACGATGTGACGGCGAAAATTACTGAAAAAATGAACGCACTGGAAAAGTAACAGTGCTTGTTCGGTGAAACTGAGTGATATAGCAGAGCAGTTTCAGCTTGAAAGCCTTGGCAATACTGATGTCGATATAACGGGTATTGCGGGGCTTGAAGGTGCATTGGAGCACCAGCTTTCCTTCCTTTTTAGTTCAAACTACCGTGACTTGCTAGCGGTCAGTCAGGCCGGCGCAGTGGTACTGCGTCCTGAAGATGCAGCGCTGACTGACAAGCCACGCTTGCTTTCTACGAATCCTCGGATGGCCTGGGCACGCATTGCGTCATCATTTGACCCGATGCCACTTGCTATGCCGGTTATAGCCCCCAGCGCAGTGATAAGCGATACCGCTTCCATAGGTCAGGGTGTCGCAATTGGTGCCGGTGCCGTGATCAGGTCAGGTGCAAGGATAGAAGATGGTGCTCATATTGGTGCTGGCTGCTACATTGGGGAAAGCGCAAAGATTGGTAAAGGCTCTCGGATTAAGCCTAATGTCGTTGTGTACCATGATGTTCTTATCGGCGAGAACTGCATAGTCCATGCGAATGCGGTCCTTGGCGCAGATGGATTCGGCTTTGAATTCGACGCTGACACCGGAGACTACGTAAAGATACCGCAGGTGTTCTCGGTGATTGTGGGCGACAATGTCGAGATTGGTGCTGGCACCACGATTGATCGTGGTGCGTTGAACCACACGACGATCGGCAGCGGGTGTAAGCTGGATAATCAGGTGCAGGTGGGTCATGGCACTTCAATCGACCATCACACTGTTATATCCGGCTGTACAGCAATAGCAGGTAGCACCAGGATAGGGAGCTATTGTCTAATTGGCGGCGCTGTTGGGATCGTAGATAATATAGAAATTGGAGATCGCGTCGAGATTACCGCGATGACTTTGGTCAGCCGGTCGATCCTCGAGCAGGGACGTTACTCATCGGGAACCGGTTTAATGCCGGGTTATGAATGGAAGCGAAGTGTTGTCGGTTTCAGGAAGCTGGATAACATTCTCAAGCGGTTAAGGCGTCTGGAAGCAGATCAGTAGTATCCACCATAAGAGATTTATCATGGACATCATGGAAATACAGAAATACCTACCACATCGATATCCATTCTTGCTGGTGGATCGTGTTGTTGAGTTCGAGGAAAACAAAAGAATAGTTTGCATTAAGAATGTGACAATCAATGAACCCCAGTTCACTGGCCATTTCCCAAACACGCCGGTGTTTCCGGGAGTCATGATTGTAGAGGCGCTTGCCCAGGCGTCAGGTATCCTCGCGTTCAAGAGTCGTAACAGAACGCTGGATGATGGTTACATTTACTATCTTGCTGGAACCGACAAGACCAAATTCAAGCGATCTGTTGTTCCTGGAGACCAGATCAGGCTAGAAGTTGAAATCAACAACCTTCGAAAGCATTGGATGAAAGCAACTGGGAAAGCTTATGTTGATGGCCAGCTTGTATGTTCGTCCTTACTAACCTGCGCTGAACAACAGGTGGGCTGAGCATGACCTCGATGCCGAGGCGTTCCTTGACGATTGCAATGGTCGCCGGGGAAATCTCAGGCGACAACCTTGGTGCTGCGCTTGTAAAAGAAATTACCAAGGCTTCACACGATGTGACATTCGTCGGGGTTGGTGGCCCAGCGATGATCAAGGAAGGATTCTCCACAGAAATTGATATTGAAACCCTGTCTGTTAATGGTTTTATCGATCCGCTACTCCGTTTGCCTAGCCTGTTTCGACTACTGTTCCATCTGCGCGACCGCATAGTAGCGTCTGGAGCAGACTGTTTCGTCGGAATTGATTCGAATTTTTTTAATCTTTTGCTGGCTGGAATGTTGCACAAGCGAGGTATCAAAACAGTTCACTATGTGTCGCCAACCGTCTGGGCCTGGCGTCAGCGTAGAATTAAAAAAATAGCTCGTAATGTTGACTTGATGATGACACTTTATCCGTTTGAAACGGCTGTCTACGAAGCCAACAATATTCCTGTGGTATTTGTGGGTCATCCCAAGGCAGACGAAATTGCATCTGATGAAGGTAGGCTTAATCAGGTGCCGATAAGAGAGCAACTGGGAATTGCACAGGATGAAGTTGTTGTCGCGATACTGCCCGGAAGCCGCTCACGGGAAGTTGACCTGTCGGGTCGGGATTTTTTGGCAACGGCCTTATTACTCAAAGATTCAGTGACTCGTTTTGTGATACCAGCGGCGAACCGAAAGCGATATGAGCAACTGCAGCTAATGCTCGCAGAATGTCCGGAGCTCGATGGCAAGGTAACACTTCTGGAAGGTCAATCAAGACAGGCGATGACTGCCTCTAATGTCGTGCTGGTTAACTCTGGAACGGCGACCCTGGAGGCGATGCTTCTGCGGAAACCCATGGTGATGTCTTATCGGGTCGGTAAAATAACGTACGCTATTGTGTCCAGGCTTGTGACGACCAAGTGGTTCGCGCTGCCTAATATCTTGGCGGGTCGCAGCGTTGTGCCGGAGTTTATTCAGGACGCCGCTGTTCCATCCGTGATGGCTGGTGCAGTCAGACGATTGTTAGACGAAAAAGAAGCAAGCGATCTCATAGCAACTTTTGATGAAATTCATCGGTTACTGAAGAAAAGCTCAGATCCCGGTGCAGAGGCAGCTAAAGCCGTTCTCGGTTTGTGTGAAAACTGAATGTACAGAAGAGAGTATTTTGCAGGTGTCGATGAAGTGGGGCGGGGACCTCTTGCCGGCGCAGTCTACGCGGCAGCAGTGGTGCTTGATCCGTTTGTTCGCCTCGATGGTCTAAGGGATTCCAAGCAGATATCAGAAAAGCGTCGGTGTGAGCTTGACCTGGTTATTCGCGAGAAGGCGCTGGCTTATTGTGTAGCGAGCGCGGACGTTAGTGAGATAGACGAGATCAATATATTGCAGGCGAGTATGTTGGCAATGGAACGCGCGGTTTCCGGACTAAAGGTACCGGTAGATTTCGTGATTGTCGACGGTAACCGGATACCGAAGCTGCACTGCGAAGCGGAATGGTTGATAAAAGGCGATTCGAAAAGTGATCCCATTAAAGCTGCTTCAATCATCGCCAAGGTTGCCCGAGACAGTGAAATGAAGCGCCTTGATCGAATCTATCCAGAGTATGGGCTTGCTCAGCACAAAGGATATCCAACACGGGCGCACCTTGAATCCCTAAAGCGACATGGCCCATCACCGATTCATCGGCTCTCTTTTGCACCCTGCCGTGCGGTCGTAGAGCAGGATCGGGGGAAATAAGCTCGTATCAGTAAACTCACAAGACTAAGCTCGGGAAACGCGCTGCAAAAGGAGTCAACATGTCACTACAAGATGAACTAATACTCGAACAAATTCAGGTTGGCCCAATGGAAAATTTCGCCTACCTCATTGGTTCCAAGGCGACCCGTGAGGTCGTGGTGATCGACCCGGCCTGGGATATTCAGGGTCTGCTGGGCCTGATCAACGAGCGTGACTATAAACTTACCGGAGCGCTGGTCACCCATTACCATCCGGATCATTGTGGTGGCAGTTTTGGGCAGAACACTGTCGACGGGGTTGCTGAACTACTGGAGCTGAGTCCAGTAAAAATTTATGCCCATAAGCTGGAAGCGGATGGCGTTAAGAAGGTTACCGGGATCACTGACTCTGACCTGGTGAAAGTCGAATCAGGAGATAAACTCGATATCGGTGATGTAGAGGTCGAGTTTTTGCATACCCCCGGGCACACACCTGGTTCCCAATGTTTCAGGATCAAACAGACGCTGGTGTCAGGCGACACGCTCTTCATAGATGGGTGTGGTCGGGTAGACCTGCCAGGGTCAAACCCTGAGGATATGTATCACAGCATTCAGAAGCTGGCTTCATTGCCTGATGATACGATTTTGCTACCGGGCCACAATTATTCGGCTGTCCCGCACGCCACGATGGGAGAGACGAAACAGCACAACACTTATATGCGGATCAATGATCTGGAAACGTGGAAGACGTTGATGGGTGGGTGATTTAACGCTCGCGATAGTCGCAGCGGAGTCGTAACAAATAAAAACGTGCTTACATGAGCCCTATAAGCAAGGGTGTATGTACCTCAAGGAGAAGGAAAGGGTGACAACATTATGAAGACGCTAGAGAACTTCGCTTGTCATGAACAATTCAAAAAAACAATTCAGGGGATCCGTGCCACCAAGAAGGAGTTTGAAGACAGGCAGGAACACGAGGCATTAACAAACCAGAGGGATGGGCGGGAGTACAAGAAATTGAAATGGACGGCGCTTCATACATCCAAGTGTATTCAGGAAGCGGTTTTCCTGTTGAAGGAAGAAGAGCCTTCGCTGAGTAAAGAGCAGCTTAAAAAAATGTTGCAGACAGAAAGCGTAAGCATTTGGTTTCCATACGGAGTTCGTAAAGTAGAAAAGGCGTTATCGGTTAACGGTTCAGCGTTTCATCAAAGCGGTTGGGATCGGTTGGGTAGGGGCCAGCCTCGTTTTTAAGTGATAGCTCGACCCAGCCAGCCAATCATTTGGCCGTGGTATCCCTGAATAGCAACTGCTTGAAAAGAGCTGGAACAATGAAAACGATAATCAAAACAGCGGTATTAGCAGCTTCACTCACTCTGCTACATATCAATCTCGAAGGCCTTGGCATCAATCAGGCGCTTCTAGTTTCCAAATCGATAACGCAGTTTAACAACGAACGACTCGACGATGGGATCGTCGAAGGTATCTTTAAACAAGCTCGAAAAGTCATCCTCCTGTAGGGACGGTAGCCGGTTGCCCAGATTGTAAACCACATAAAGGTCAGTGAGCGGTGCAATTTCCCAACGATAACGAAGCTGCGTGGTTAACAGACTCACGGTAAAGTCATAATCAGGCCGGGTTCGTTGCGCCGGTATCAGTTTGTCAGATTTGCCAATCTCGAAGAATCCCTGCTCGCCGGCCCTGACGCCGGCCCACTGCATAGAAAATCGCAGTTGGTGTCTGGGCATCATGAACCAGTTCATCTCAATAGCTGGCTGCCATTCAATGCCATTATAGGCACCAAAATTGTTAGCACCCTGATAAACCAGCCAGCCATCGCGCCGCTTGTACTTGATATCAGCTTTAATCATCAGCGAGTTGATGGGCCTTGCCGTGACGCCAATAGAGTACTGACCTGTCCAGTCACCAAGGTCTTCCTGAATACCACCCACCCCGAATGACCAGCTGAACATTTTGCTCGCATCGGTCGCCCAGAGCACGTTCCACCAGATACGGTCTTCTGTCTGATAAGCGCCATTGCCACGGGAATCGATGTCGTCGTAATGTCTCGGCAGCCAGGCAAGTGCCGTTCGAATTGTATTGCGCCCTGGGGCTTCCAGTGTATTGCGCCAATAGATGCCGCTATCGACTACCTGACCTTGGCTGATGTTGTACCGTTGCTGAACTGTCACCGCGCCACGATTGGTTCTAATGAACCCATCGGCGCTGTTTTTCCCAGCGTAGCGAAAGACGTACTGCAAGCCCGAATAGTCGTTGCGTCGAAGAAAGCCCAGGTCGTTGATCTCAACATTCTCGTCGAAATAGTCGAACTTCAAGATGTGCTGGAATCTTGAATCTACCGAGTAAGACAGATCAAGAATAGCGCCCTGCCCACTGATTTCGTCAACGTCACTGTGCATCAACTGCAGATCCAGCGCCCACTTGCCGTCTTCGGCGATGTAGTGCCAGTCCAGGCTGTGAACCTCTGCATCATAAATGGGTCCATTGACGAAGGTGCCGAGATAGCCCAGTGCAAAGTTCTGATTGCTTGAATCCTCATAGCTGAAGCGCAGAGCAGCAAAATCACGACCTTCTGCATTGATATCCATAGGAACAGCAGCTTGATTTACACCCTGCCATTCAACCTCATCTTCAAAGGCACTCAGCACACCATACCGAACATTCCCAATTCTGCCGTTGAGCCGTACCGCACCCAGAAGGTCTGTTGGCAGGCCCGGGTCGCCTCTGTCAGGCAAAACCCCAGCGGGCAAGGAAACCTGGGTTGCCGTGCCACCGATCCTTCGCGTGTTGATTAGCGAAATGGGTGTCGGCAGATG